>CAKAPY010000006.1 GCA_916719935.1 uncultured Actinomyces sp.
GGGTATCAAGAAGACGGACAGAGGAGAAGTCTGCGCGCGACCAGCACGCCACAGAAAGCAAAGGCGGAACGGGGTCACAGATTGTGATCTCGGGAGAGGGCTGGGATGGGCGCATCGCCCATCCCGAGGATTCCATGGCTCGAATACACACTCCAGGACCGAGGCGCCCCGCTCGTCCCGCGCGTTGAACCATTGAGGAACGAGGCGAGGGCACCGTGACCAGTGAAGTGGCCTCGCGAGCGGGGGAGAAGCGTGAATGCCTGCTCAATGTCGAATCAATGACGATCTGGACTCCCGGGACGGTGAGTGCACTTTCTGCAATAGAAGAAGAAACGATGATTCGTCGTGAAGGCGAAGAAGAAAAAATCTCGTCCTGTTGCGAAGAAGACAGTTGGCCGTGAAGTGCAATGACCTGTGCATCCACTTCCTCAAGGAACTCGCATACCTTGGAGATTTCCCGCATTCCTGGAACAAACACAAGCGCGTCTCCGGGATAACGTTCCAGCGCCCGCGCAACAAGTGCAGCGATATGACGGAGGAAGGGAATACTCACCCTCTCGCCCTGGAAATAGTCGACACCGCGCGGCGGCGCTTCCCAGACAATATCAACTGGATGAAGCTCTTGATTCAGCTCAAAAACCCGAGGCGAAAAATCAGCGAGAAGGCTGCAAAGGGCGTCAATATCGACGGTCGCAGACATGATGACCAAGCGAAGGTCTTCGCGGAGAACCTCGCGAATATCGCTCAGGAAGGCGCACGCAAGATCACTGTCGACCGCTCGTTCATGAAACTCGTCAAGAATGACACAACCGATTCCCTGCAATTCTGGGTCAGAGTGAATCATTCGAGTCAAGACACCGGGGGTAACGAATTCGATGCGCGTTGACGTGCTTCGCTCGCTTTGACCGCGGATGCTAAACCCTACTAGGTGGCCAACGCGGTCATCCAATAACTGGGCCAAGCGGTGAGCACAAGAACGTGCACTCACGCGCCGCGGCGAGCACACGATGACTCGTTGTTGGGGCTCAAGAAGCTCTGCGCAGGCAAGGGGAATAAGAGTCGTCTTCCCGCTACCAGCGCTGGCGGAAATAATTGATAAGCTGCCTAAGTTGCATGAGCGTAGAAAATCAGGAAGCAGCTGAGAAACGGGTAAATCACTGGCCCGATTAATCGCATCCTGAAAGCTCAACACCGCTTCAGTATTACATGCTCTCTTACAGCCCGCGGATGGACAGCGACAGGCGGTGACGTTGGCCGGGGGCCAAAGAGATGAGATCAATTCCCGAATTGAAAGCATCGGGCGGACACGTCATTGGTTCAACCGCGATGCCTGGACGCCCAAGGGCATCTGCTGTATGGATTTGAACCCACGGGGTATTGGAAGCCAAGGCTGTGCCTACACCCTGCGCATTCGTCACCCGCACTTCCCAATCCCCTTGAAGGCCACCGTAACAGTGGTCAATGAAAAGATCATCAACCATGCGGGGAACGCGGAAGTCGTATGTAGTGCTGACAGGGTTGATGCCCGTTGGCAGTAGATTCTCGTCGGTATCGACAATGCGCGAGGCCGGAAGGCTCAGTATCGACTGATTAGCGTTGGCGCCGCCCAGAAGATAGGGGTGAAGAGAAGCCCCATAGGGCGCAGGAGAATTCCCTAAGTTCTTTGCCGACAACTCAATATTTAGGCCGCTTTCTGGATCCAAACGTAGATCGAGGCGTGCCGAAAGAGGCCAGGGATAGGACTCTTGAGCTGCAATAAAGCTTTCTAACCTCACGTGAGATGCCGTAGCGTCAACAATCTCCCACGGAACCCACCCCGCAAGCCCGTGCAGCGCCGTGCCAGTCCCACGGTCATTGATGGGCAGTAGGTATTCCCTGTTTTCCCACGAATAACGTCCATCGGCAATGCGATTAGGCCACGGAAGAAGCATTTTTCCAGACCAGCCGGGTGCAACTTCGGTCACCTTATGAGGAAGAAGGAGGTTTCGTCCCTTCCACTTCAAGGAAGAGATCCCAGCACCAACGGTGACGACGCTCAGGGAATAGTCCCCGGCCTCGCACGAAAGCTCGCGACCAGACGCATGGAAACTCATAGCAACACCTCACTGTGGCTAGTACAAAGGAACTGTACCAGTTCAGTCTACGTGGGAAAGAATGCGTGTCCCTAAGACTTCAGGCCCTTCCTCGGTCATGGACAGAAAGGGGGAGATGTCCCTTGGGAGCGTAGTATGGAGGAAGCAAAGATGCTTAAAGTACTAGTCAAGTGATAGGACGGGAATATGCCTGAGATCTCCAACGACCTCCTGATGCAACTGCGCGAAGAGGAAAGCGCCAAGGTCGCGCTGGCCAGGAATGCCGCAACCCAAGTTGGAATTGAAGCCGCTTCTTTGAACCGCGAAAAGATTCAGCACACTTCTACGGCTGTTTCACACCGATTGGATGATTGGAAGGCAACCTCTCAGAAGAAGTCCGGTCGCTGCTGGCTCTTCTCCTCGTTGAACTTCCTGCGCTCGCGGGCACGCGAAAGCCTGGGGGTCAAGAACTTTGAGTTCTCTCAGAGCTACGTCTTCTTCTGGGATAAGTTCGAGCGTGCCAACTGGTTCCTGACGGACATCATTGCTACTGCGGATGAGCCCGTTGATAGCCGTCTGGTTCAGTTCCTGTTGGGCGATGTTTTGGGCGATGGTGGCCAGTGGGATATGGCTGTTTCGGTCTATATGAAGTATGGTTTGGTGCCCAAGGAAGTCATGCCTGAGAGCGAGGCATCAACCAACTCGCGTCCCATGAACGCGCGCCTACGCGCAGTGCTCCACATTGGTGCCCTTCGTCTTCGCGAGGCCATTGCTGCCGGTGCGAGCGCTGAGGAAGTCGATACTCTGCGTCGCAAGATTTTGGCCGATGTGTGGAAGATTCTGGTTGTCTGCCTGGGCGAGCCGCCCGTGCGTTTTAACTGGCAGTGGCGTGATGATGAGGGGAACTTCCACCGCGATGGCGAGCTCACTCCTCACGAGTTTTACGAGCGCCACGTGGGCGTGGACCTGAGCGAGTACATCTGCCTGGTTGATGATCCTCGTCCTGAAAACCCGAAGGGATCGATGGAAACTGTCGAGCACCTTGGCAATGTCGTCGGTGGACGTCCGATTCGCTACCTGAATGCCCCCGTTGAAGAGATTAAGCGCATTGCAGCTGCACAGATCGCAGCAGGTGAGGCTGTGTGGTTTGGCGCCGACGTCTCCCAGCCTTATGATCGTGGCCTCGGCTTCTTCGTGACCGGTATCCATGACTACGACGGTCTCTTTGATGTCGATTTCAGCTCGACGAAGCTTGAGCGGGTGCGCTCGGGCGAGTCAGCGATGGACCACGCGATGCTCTTTACCGGAGTTGACCTTGACGAGGCCGGACAACCTCGCGCGTGGAGGGTTGAGAATTCCTGGGGTGACGAACCCGGAGATTCCGGCTTCTTCACCATGGATGATCAATGGTTTACCGATAACGTTTTCGAGGTCGTTGTGCCTAAGAGTGCGCTTCCTGAAGACCTAGCTGCCGCAGTGGACTCTGAACCCATCGTTTTGCCCGCATGGGACCCCATGGGAACTCTGGCCTGAGTCATATCAAGGAGACGTGATGAGTCGCCCGACCCTTCTGGTCAGTGCCCTGACCGATCACCGTGCCACTTCTCGGGAACAGGCCTTGCTAGAAGCTTTGCAGGGGAGTGTTTTAAGCAGTGCTGTCGCTACCTGGGATGCGCGATTGCACATTGCGGATAGCGATCCTCGCTTGCCCGAGCAGCTTGTTGAAGGTGTCGATGCAGTGATCATCTTGGGAGGACCAGATCTTGCTCCCGAGTTTTACGGCATGGATTCTGGCTACCCCAGAGAAGGCCAGCATTGGCCAGAAGGCGACCGGCGACAAATCGCGTTAGTCCAATTGTGCCGCGAACGGCGTATACCGCTTCTTGGAATTTGCCGCGGGCATCAGGTGATTAACGTTGCTTACGGCGGCACCTTGATTCAAGACATGGAGGGTCATGAAAGCCCGACTCTTCTTGATGACCAACGTTTTGCGCGGCACCAGGTTGCCCTAGATAAAGGATCAGTCCTGATTCGTGCCGGCTTTGGCCACGAGCTGACGGTTAGCTCAGCGCATCACCAGAGTATTGACCGGGTGGGAGATGGACTGCAGGTGAGTGCACGTAGCAGTGACGGCGTGATCGAAGCGGTTGAGGATCCTCATAGCCGGATTCTTGGCGTTCAGTGGCATCCCGAGGATCCGCGTTCGGATCGATACTCGATGGAATTGCTGCTTGCACTATTGCGGAATTGGGATAGCTAATGCGCCAGCACGGAAATTTCGAAGCCGATGGGCGTAATAATTGGGAGCGGATGCTCGCGGGGGATTGGTATATCGGAGATCACCCGAAAATGGCTGAGGTTTCACAGCGCTCGCAGCGCCTGTTGAAACTCTACGAGCAGGCACTTCCAGACGACCCTGATATTGCACACTATCTTCTTCGGCAGATCCTCGGCAGCGTGGGGCAACGGGTGACAATTCGTCCGCCTTTTCGCGTTGACTACGGATTTAATATTCATATCGGCGAGGGGGTCTGGGTGAACTATGGCTTGACCGCGCTCGATGTTGCAGAAATTCGTATTGGTAATGACGTTCTTATCGGTCCGAATTGTCAGTTATTGACTCCCGTTCATCCCTTGGAACACGGGCCTCGTCGTGCTGGGTGGGAGAGCGCTGAGCCCATCACTATTGAAGATAATGTGTGGCTGGCAAGCGGGGTAACAGTATGCCAGGGAGTGACAATTGGTCATGACTCGGTAGTCGGAGCAGGATCGGTTGTCACGCGCTCACTTCCGCCTTATAGCTTGGCCGTGGGTAACCCTGCTCGCGTGATTCGTGAGCTGCGTGAGGGGGAGGATTTACAAGGTGCTTTGGGCTCCCTCTCCCAGGAGCCCAGTACGGAGTAGAACTTACGGTGTGAGAGGGACTTGCGCACCTGTCATTCGATATGCGTGCTGATTTTTCTCATGCAGTACAGCCTTCGATGTGGGAACGATAAGGCCTCAATCCTGAGAACAAAGTAGCCGCCCCTGAATCTGGATGGGATTCGAGGGGCGGCATCACTTTTGCTCATCTACAGGTACTCAGTGGACTTCGAAGCCTAGACTGCGGAAGTAATCACGAACCTTGTCTGTTGCTTCGGGCGATGGTGGCTTCGTGTCTTCCAACTCGTATTCGAGTCCCAAGCTCTTCCACTTATCGGAACCAAGCTGGTGGAAGGGAAGAACCTCAACACGGTCAATGACGTTCTTCCAGCGTAAGACGATCTCGCCGACTCGACGAATATTCTCCGGATCATCGGTGAGCCCGGGAACTAAGACGAAGCGGATCCAAATTCTGGTCGGACCACCTCGCTCAGCGATGCGATCACCAAAATCGATGGTCGGTTGGAGGTCGCGGCCAGTGACTTCCTTGTAGGTCTCGGGGAAGCCAGACTTCACGTCCAGAAGGACAAGATCAAGGTTGTCCAGCATCTCATCGTCACAGTTGGCACCAAGGTAACCGGAGGTATCGATGCAGGTGTGGATCCCCATGGCTTTCGTGCCCAAGATAATGCGCTTGGCGAATACCGGCTGCATGAGGACCTCGCCACCGGAAAGAGTAATTCCACCGTTGGTCGCTTTAAAAACCCTGCGGTAGCGACGGATCCTATTCAAAAGCTCCTCATCTGAAATGGGCGCGCCATCCTTCATGAGGAAGGTATCGGGGTTGTGGCAGTACAAGCAGCGAAGCGGGCAGCCATTGAGGAAAACCGTCATGCGGGTTCCGGGGCCGTCAACGGCAGTGACCAATTCCCATGAGTGGATTGAACCAAGGGTTCCTTCACGCATTCGAGCCAAGCGATCCGAACGTTCAAGGTCAGTCAACTCTTCCAAGCCTTCAACACCCTGGCCGGCTGTTCGAGCCGTAGGTGCCTGGAAATCCTGATCGCGGAGTAGCTCAGCGCTGCTCATAGTCATGGTCATTGTGTGCTCCGTGGATTACTACCCAAAGGTTGGTTCCTACCTAGAGGAACGAAAGAAAGATAAGAAAAATTTCGTGATTCGCCAGATAAATGAATGGGGCGCGGGCCCTGCGGCCAGCGCCCCATTCATGTCATCTACGCTCAGGCAGAGTGGTGGAAGGTGCGGGAAAGCACGTCCAGCTGCTGCTCGCGGGTGAGCTTCACGAAGTTCACTGCGTAGCCCGAAACGCGAACGGTCAGGTTCGGGTAGTTCTCGGGGTGCTCCATTGCGTCTTCGAGGGTTGCCTGGTCGAGAACGTTGATGTTGGCGTGGTACAGACCAGCGCCTTCCTCACGCTCTTCGCGGGCGGCCTTCATGGAAGCAAGACGCTCTTCGTAGGTCTTCGTTGCCATTTCATTTCTCCTTTTCTTCCGGGTGGGGCCGGATAGACAAGCGGTGTTCCGTTTGCCTAAGACTTGTTTCTATCAGTAACCCTTGGTGCCGTCGTAGGCGCAGGAATCGTCCGGAACGAAGCCTGCATCCAGGATGCCAACCAGGTTGGTGATCTGCTCGTCACGCGTACGACCAAGGCCCTGAGGGGTAATGGTGTTGGTCAGCGAGATGCCGTCCAGTGCGTCGTTGTAGTCGAGCTTGGCGACCGAGAGCATGGAGGCGACCATGCCGTGGGTATCGATACCGTTCTCGGGGTTTGCACCGGGTGCGAAGGGGGTGCCCTTCTGGTGGCCCGAGGGGAAGGAACCGGTTGCCTTACCGTAAACAACGTTCGAGGTAATGGTCAGCACCGACTGGGTCGGGATTGCATCACGGTACATGGGGATTGCGCGAATCTTATCCATGATGGTGTGAACGACAGTAGCTGCAATGTCGTCGGCGCGATCATCATCGTTACCGTAGGTCGGGAAGTCTCCCTCGGTGCGGTAGTCGACAACCAGTCCGGTTTCGTCGCGAATCGGGTAAACCTTCGCGTACTTGATAGCGGACAGGGAGTCAGCAACGATGGACAGACCAGCAATGCCGCAGCCCATGGTGCGAATGATCTCGGAATCGTGCAGCGCCATCTCGATGGACTCGTAGGCGTAGCGATCGTGGCAGTAGTGGATGATGTTCAGGGCCTCAACGTAGGTGCCCACAACCCAGTCCAGCATCTCCTCGTACTTTGCCCAGACCTCGTCGAAGTCGAGAGGGCCGTCACCCTTAATGGGTTCGTAGCCTTCCATGACCTGCTTTCCGCTCATCTCATCGCGGCCACCATTGATGGCGTAGAGGAGAGCCTTTGCAGAGTTCACACGGGCGCCGAAGAACTGCATCTGCTTGCCAACGCGCATGGGGGAGACACAGCAAGCGATGGCTGCGTCATCGCCCCAGTGCTCACGAATCTGCTCATCGGACTCGTACTGAATGGAGGAGGTCTCGATCGAGATCAGCGCACAGAATTCCTTGTAGCCCTTGGGGAGCTTCTCATCCCAGAAGATGGTGATGTTCGGCTCGGGTGCGGGGCCCAGGTTACGCAGGGTCTGCAGAAGACGGAAGGCGGTCTTGGTGACCAAGGTGCGTCCGTCTTCGCCGAAGCCTGCATCCGACCAGGTTGCCCAGTAGGGATCGCCAGAGAAGATCTGATCGTAATCGATCGTGCGCAGGAAGCGGGTGATGCGGAGCTTGATGACCAGGGAGTCGATGATCTCCTGAGCCTCGAGCTCGGTGAGAGTTCCGCGCTGAAGATCGCGCTCGAAGTAGCAGTCGAAGAATGCGGAGAGGCGGCCGATCGACATTGCGGCGCCGTCCTGGGACTTCACAGAGGCCAGGTAGCCGAAGTAGGTCCACTGGACTGCTTCGTGTGCGTTGCGAGCGGGGCCGGAGATGTCGAAGCCGTAGTCGGCTGCCATCTTCTTGAGCTTCTTCAGAGCCTTAATCTGCTCCGAGTGCTCCTCGCGGTAGCGTGCCCAGTGCTCTGAGAAGGGCTGATCTGCGTAGCGATCCTTGTCCTTCTGCTTCTCCTCGATCAGGTGGTCAACACCGTACAGTGCAACGCGACGGTAGTCGCCAATGATACGGCCACGGCCGTATGCATCGGGGAGACCGGTGATGATGTGGGAGGAACGCGCTGCGCGGATACGAGGCGTGTAGATATCGAAGACTGCGTCGTTGTGAGTCTTGCGGTACTGGGTGAAGATCTTCTTGACCTCGGGGTCGACCTCCTTGCCAGCCTCCTTAATAGCGGTCTCGACCATACGCCAGCCGCCGTTTGGCATCATTGCACGCTTCAGAGGCGCATCGGTCTGCAGGCCGACGATGACGTCGTCATCGTCGCTGATGTAACCGGGCTTGAAAGCGTCGATATCGGCGGGGGTGTGGGTGTCAACATCGAGGATGCGAACCTTACGCTCCTTGGACAGGTAGTCCTTTTCGAGCGTCTCCCAGACGCGCAGGGTCTTTTCGGTCGGCCCGGCCAGGAAGGAGGCATCTCCTTCGTAAGGGGTGTAGTTGCGCTGGATGAAGTCGCGCACGTCGATTTCTTCGGACCAATGGCCCTTGACGAAACCGTCCCAGGCGTCGGTTGTGACGTCGGCGGTCTGCTGATCAGTCATGTTCCCTCTTCTCGGTTGCCGTGGTTTTCGGACTGAAAACCTCCGGTTGATAAGGCGTCGGCCTCATCTTTGGTGCCGTATCGGGCATCTGCTAATAGTCTCTCGCACTTGGTGCATCGACAGCATCTTTATGCCTGTTCTGTGTATATGCCATGTCTAACAATCTGGGACTTTTGTCGCTCCGGTCACTCATAGTTTAGGACAAAAGTCCTTTCTGGTCTTTGAGTGTGCTGCATGCAGTTCATTGGTCGATGAGCCTGTGCCTTCAGGGGCTGTGCACAGTAGACTCGTCACTGGTCCATGAGCAATTTCAGCTGATTTTATATACGTGCCGATTTGGCGCCCACGAGGAGTAAATGTGAACACGACACCATCCCCGATCCGTATTGGAGTTTTGGGTGCAGGCACTGTTGGCGCTCATGTGATCCACCTTCTTCACCAGTGGTCGGATGAATATGAGCGGCGTTTGGGTACTCGACTCGAGGTTCAATCCGTGCTCGTTCGACGCCTAGACGCCAAGCGCGCCTTCCCTATTGATTCTTCATTGCTGACGACTGATCCCTATGACGTCATTGCGCGAAAAGATCTTGTCGTTGAATTAATCGGCGGGGTCGATCCAGCTTACGACTATGTCATGGCTGCCCTGAAGAATGGCAGCGCGGTCATCACTGGCAATAAGGCTCTTATTGCTTCTCGTGGGCCCGAGCTTTTTGCTGCTGCGCGCGAGGCCAATACCCGCCTCTATTTCGAAGCCGCCGTTGCCGGTGCAATACCTGTGATTGGCGCTTTGATGTCATCCCTGCGTGGCGATCGGGTTCGCCAGATTGCTGGAGTCGTCAATGGGACGACGAACTTTATTCTTGATCAGATGACCACTCAGGGCGCGGACTATGGTGAAGCTTTGGCTCAGGCCCAGGAATTGGGGTTCGCAGAGGCTGATCCCAGTGCCGATGTTGAGGGCTATGATGCCTCAGCAAAATGCGCGATTATGTCCTCTCTCTCCTTTGGGCGTTGGGTCAGCGTTGAGAGCGTGCCCCGTCAAGGGATCACCGCACTGTCGAGAGATGACATTGCACTGGCCGAAGGTCTGGGCTACGTTATTAAGCTTGTAGCTCGCGCTCAATATGATGAGGAGGCAGGAGATCCTGTTCTTCGTCTAGGGGTTGAGTCGACTTTTGTCCCTCTCGATCATGCCTTCGCCTCTCTTCATGGGCCCGCAAACGGTGTATTTGTCAATGCCCAGGCTGCGGGAACACTCTCATTCCTGGGCCTTGGGGCGGGTGGCTTCCCAACGGCCTCGGCTGTCTTGGGGGACATCGTTGCCGCCGCGCGTGACCGCCTCAGCGGGCTGGGAGCAATGCGTGAAGAAGATGAGTTACCTGTGAGGCTTTCGGGCAATTGGAGTGTTGTCTCGCCATTCATTATCCGTTTGAGCATCCCGACGACTTCAGGTGTGAGTGAGTCTGTGAGCCGAGTGTGTTCCTCACTCGAAGTGTCGCTACAGGGGATCGATATCGAAGCGGGTGATACTGAAGGAGAAAGCGTTGTGACTCTGACGACCCAGGCTATCGCGCGAGACCGTGCTCATGGCCTCGTCGAGGCTCTGGTGCATGAGCTCAGCGCTCATGTTCCACCCGCAATCTTCCCGCTCCTGGATATCTAAATTCTGGAAAGTGACCCTCCATGCGCATCACTCAAGATTTCGTCGCTGTTCGCGTTCCCGCTACCTCGGCTAATCTCGGACCTGGTTTTGATTCCTTCGGTCTTGCCTTAGACCTGTGGGATGAGGTGAGTGTCCATGCGACCGCGGGGACAACCCACGTGACCATTGAAGGTGAAGGGGCGGGAGTCCTCGACGAAGGTGAAAATCACCTTGTTGTTCAGGCATTGCGCATGGGGCTGGATGCGGCAGGCGTTGCACAGGTCGGCATCCAGATGCGCTGTATGAACCGGATTCCTCATTCTCGAGGCCTTGGTTCCTCGGCCTCGGCAATCGTCGCTGGTCTTGGGCTTGCTCGTGCGCTTATTGGGGATCCCGAGGCGCTTACCGCGGAGGATATCCTTTCGATTGCGACCGAGATGGAAGGCCATCCGGATAACGTCGCCCCAGCTATCTCTGGCGGAGTGACGATTTCATGGATGGATGGCGAGCTGCCGGGCATGTTGCGTCTTGCAGGAGAGGCGCCGATTGAGCCCGTTGCCTTTATTCCTGATTTTGAACTGGCGACCTCGAAGGCGCGTGCTGTACTTCCGCAGCAGGTCCCCTTTGATGATGCAAAATTTAATCTTTCGCGTGCTGGAATCTTGGCTGCTGTCCTCAGTGGGCAAAACCATGTCATTGGGGCGGGGAAGAATATTCACGACCTGCTCATGGCTGCGACCGAAGATCGCCTGCACCAAGACTATCGACGTCAATCAATGCAACCTTCTCATGCTTTGGTGACCTGGCTTCGCGGTGCTGGTAAAGCAGCGGTGATCTCTGGTGCGGGACCAACAGTGCTCAGTCTTGAAAGCATTGATCCCAAGGTTCAAGCCGATGCTCAGGCAGCAGGATGGGCAGTGCGTCCTTTGAAACTTGCCACGTCAGGTCTTCAAATTACTCGCGGCAATCTTTCAAAGATTAACGGTGGATGCATATTTGTGTGATTTAGCGCGCAGAGCAAAACTGTTTGCGTGAAAGTAGTGAGAAAACGCGTTTGGCTTGCTACTATCGCACTGAAGGAAATCCTTCGATCTCCAAATGTGGAAATTCTTCCGTGTTCCTGTTGGAACATGTCCTTTCTATTCATCTCATGTTGATTGAGAAGTTCACCTGGTCTGTTGTGAGACCATGCATGTGAGGATTATCAGTTGAGCAACGATGTGACCACCCAAGAGCGCGAATTGTCGCGCATGAAGTTGGTGGAACTCAAAGCCATGGCCACCGAACTGGGCCTTAAAGGCGTTTCTGCAATGCGTAAACCCCAGCTGATTGAGGCGCTCAGTGCTGCGCAAGGTGGCGCGCCCAAACAAGAAGAGGCCCCGCGTTCGCGTCCCCGTCGCGTTGCGCGTGAGGAAGCGAGCGAGGCCCCGCAGATCAATATTGAACTGCCTGCTCCCGTTTCGCAGTCAACCTCGGAAGAGCGTTCGTCGAATGACGCTGGCCTTCCGCGAAAGAGCCGGCGTCGTCGCGTTGTTTCCAGTGAGGCTGCAGAACCGCAGACCGTTACCTTGGATCTGCCAACCCCGACCCGTCACGAAGAAGAGGAAAGTGCTCCCGCACCGGCGCAGCACATTGAGATTGCTCTTCCCGATAGTGATGATCCCGAGGCTCGCGATCGTTCCCGTCGTGATCGTGAAGGGCGCCGCCGTGGACGCGGACGTGAGGGACGTCGTGAACGCGGTGAGCGCAATGAGCGCGTAGAGCGTGGTGAGCGACGCGAGTCTGCGCCGGTCTCCGAAGAGAATCTTGCACCGATTGCGGGCATCTTGGACGTTCAAGAAAACCACGCATTCGTTCGTACCTCCGGCTACCTGCCCGGACCTAATGACGTTTATGTCACCCTCGGCAATGTTCGTCGCTGGGGACTTCGGCCCGGCGATGCTGTCGCAGGTGCGGTTCGTGCACCCCGTGAAGGCGAGCGCCAGCGCCAGAAGTACAACGCGCTGGTTCGCGTTGACTCTGTCAACGGTATGAGCATTGAGGACGCGCAGGCGCGCCGCGAGTTCTCGAAGCTCACCCCGATTTACCCCGACCAGCAACTGCGAATGGAGACCTCGGCAAAGGCCTTCACTCCTCGCGTGATCGACTTGGTTGCCCCCATTGGTAAGGGCCAGCGTGGTTTGATTGTTTCGCCTCCGAAGGCTGGCAAGACCATGGTTATTCAGCAGATTGCCAAGGCAATCGAATTGAATAACCCCGAGGTTCACCTCATGGTTGTTCTGGTTGATGAGCGTCCTGAAGAAGTCACCGATATGCGCTCCATCGTCAAGGGTGAGGTTATTGCCTCGACCTTTGATCGTCCCGCATCGGATCACGCAATTGTTGCAGAGCTGGCAATTGAACGCGCTAAGCGTCTGGTCGAGCTCGGTCAAGATGTCGTCGTTCTTCTTGACTCAATCACCAGGCTTTCGCGTGCGTACAACCTCGCCGCACCGGCCTCGGGTCGAATCCTCTCCGGTGGTGTTGACGCCTCGGCGCTCTACCCGCCCAAGAAGTTCTTTGGTGGCGCACGCAACCTGCGCGAGGGCGGATCGCTGACCATCATCGCTTCGGCTCTTGTTGAGACCGGCTCGAAGATGGATGAGGTGATCTTCGAAGAATTCAAGGGTACTGGCAACATGGAACTGCGTCTGTCTCGCCAGCTTGCCGACCGTCGAATCTTCCCTGCCATTGACATCAATGCCTCGGGAACGCGTCGCGAAGAAATGCTGCTTAAGCCCGAAGAATTGCGCATTATGTGGAAGCTGCGCCGCGTTTTGGGCACTTTGGATCAGCAAAGTGCACTGGAAGCGGTTTTGGATCGTTTGAAGGAAACGCAGTCGAACGCAGAATTCCTCATGCTGGTTCAAAAGCAAGTGCCATCTGCCGACTAATCGGCGGGACTTACGGGGACGAGAGGAGAAATCCTTTCGCCCCCGTTTGTTTTTGGGCTGCTCAAACACTCTAAAAACACCATGTGAGGAGAACAGCAAGCGTGGCGCGTAAACCTCGTCCTTCTTCTGAACTCAGGCAGAAGAAAAAGCTCAGCGCAAAGCAACGCGGAGTCTACCGTCTTCTTCTCTCGTGTCTACTTCTTGCAGTAGTCCCAACAATCGTTCTTGTTTCTTACGGTCTTAATCAGATCGTGCTTCGTGGTTACGGTAGCCACCATCCGGAGGTGGAAATCTACGACGATGCGCGGGTTTTTTCTGATATTCGTGGGAATTCTCTAAAAAATGAGCTTGAGCAGTTAAGTTTTGGTCAGCCTGTCAAGCTTGCAATCTTGTCGACGAATGATGTGCCGACGGGAAATCTCAATGAAGCGACCTTGAACTATGCGCGCGCTCAGCATAATGAGTGGCTGGCCAGTAATGGAAAGAAATGGGCGCAGGGTTTGGTCCTCATTTCTGTATCTCCTCAACATCGACTTGTAGGGACGTATTTTGGTGAAAACGTCAAAGTCCCTCAGGATCAACAAAGTAATATTCAGCAATCAGCCAAAGCTCATTTCCGTGCGGGGGATTGGAGCGAGGGAATTGTCGCTGCGGCGAAAAGATCAGCGCAGTATGTTCCGGGCATCTATGGTCCTCCTGATGCCTATCTTGTGAATCCACCCGTATGGTCTTGGGGATTGACGCTCCTGGGCGCCGGCAATTTGATCTGGGGATTGTGGCTGTGTTTCTCCACTCGCAAGAATCTGCGTCGCGCGCACGAATGCGTTGAGCACGCGACGAATCGCCGCGAGCAGACAGAAAAAGCGTTTGCAGATATTCATCATGCCGGTCAGTATCAAAAGCTCTTGGCAATGCGTCACGCACAGAATGTGCGGAGCCTGCCGCGTTTGCAACAGTACTTAGATGAATTCGGAGTTCCGGGGTTTTGCGAAGCTCTCACCCAAGGCGTGAACGATCGCTCATCAGCATTGTTGCGACGCGCAATTTCTTTAGATCACATGAGTGATGTCTTCATCTGCGCGGCTGAGTTCTTCAATTGTCGTCCCGGTGGGGAGGGCGTATGGATGAATGAAAGTGGTCCTGTTATTGAAGATCTCGAGGTCCTGGCTCGGGTAGCAGATGAAGCGAAGAAACACGTACAGACACCGGAGGTGTCACAAGCACGCGATACAACGGTTCAGTGGGTCTGCGAACAACAGGCCAGACTCCAGGAGCTTCAAGAAGAAATCCGCCGGGGGAGCATCACTCCCGCAGGTGGCCTCGAAAAACTTGAGGAAATTTCTCGGGATACTCGGCGACGATCTCAGCGCATTATTTTATTGGCTCTGAAGGCGGATCCCTCGACTCGTGGGGAAGAGCGGTACCGGTACTGGAAAGAACAGCAAAATAAGCGGGGGGACTCCACAATTGTTCCCTATAAGGGACGCCATTACCTTGGCGGAATAGTCTGCTTTTATGAGCCAATGACGACGATCCTCCTGAATCCGCAATCGGCAGGAGTCAATCTTGCGTCGATAAAGTTTTCCTCAAGCGGTACCTACATTGAGCCATTTGATGGCGGGCATAATTGGGCGATCTATTCGCCGATCGAGGCGAATCGCAGGGCATACTTGTCTGCGCAGTCCTGGAAACCAGGAAGCGGGTCTTCTGACTCAGGAGATGGGAGCTTGGGAGGATATGGAGCCTCCGGAGGTGGCTTCTCTGGAGCCGGATCCTCTTCTTCTTTCTAGCGACGAGGCCAGCGTGCAGACACGCGCGGTCAGCTAGCTTCCGTTTGTTTACTCTTTCACCGTGCGCGTATCCTCAGTGAGTCTGCGTTAGGAGAATAAGCTTCATGTCGAATACACCTCAAGCTTCACCCGGAACTCCCGAACAATCTCAGAACACGCATCGACGTGGCGTAATCCGATTACTGCTTTCGCTAGTGCTGATAGCTGTGTGTCCGCTGTTTTTCCTGAGTTCTTTTATTCAAAACGGGATCAGCGGAGCAAGTAAGGCCGATTTCGCTCCTGAGGTTGTCGTTGAAGATCAATCGTCAGTCTTCGAAGATGTCAACGGGCAATCCTTGGGTACTGCAATGGAATCCATAGGTTTTCGTCAGCCTATTAAACTGGTGATTCTCTCAACCGATAACGTGCCGACTGGCAATCTCAACGAAGCAGTCTTGAATTATGCTCGTTCAAACCACAAAGAATGGTTAAATGCGAGCCGGGATAAGTGGGCAGACGGCCTGGTAATTCTTGCAGTTTCCCCCAGCTACCGCAAAGTTGGGACGTATTTTGGTGAAGACGTCAAGGTCTCTTCCTCAAAACAAAGCAACATTCAAGAGGCCGCAAAGGATGACTTCCGATCAGGTGAGTGGAGTCAAGGGATGCTCAAGGCAGCTCAGGCGGCTGCCAAATATGTGCCGGACTC
Organism: uncultured Actinomyces sp.; assembly: GCA_916719935.1. GTDB lineage: Bacteria > Actinomycetota > Actinomycetes > Actinomycetales > Actinomycetaceae > Pauljensenia. The sequence goes on from CAKAPY010000006.1 coordinate 15,671, forward strand.
TTCCGGTAACGGTGGGGAAGACTCTGTCCCCCCTCTGTATTCTTTCGTTTTGCTGATTGCCGGTGCCGCGAACTTGCTTCGGGGATTCCGTCTGCGTTCCTCGACAAAGCGCAACCTTCGTGAAGCGCGAGCGCACTGGGATGTTGTTCAGGCTGATCGCTACCGTGCAGAGCAAGCATTTGCGGGTATCGGGGACGCAGGTAAATACAAGACCGGACTTGATATGCGCTACGAGCGCTATGAATCAGATTTCGTCGAGGCCGGGAAGGAATGGGATGAAATCGGTAATCCCACCTTCTTGCAAACCCTCAGCGCAGCGCTCAATAACGCCAGTGGCGACTTGCGTCAACGTACCGAATCTATGGATGCGAGCGATGACACCTTCGCTGCCGCGGCTGAGTTCTTTAATCTGGGAGCCGGATGGGTTGACGTCTGGATGAAAGAGATTGGCCCGGTCATGGAAGACCTTGAGGTCCTCTGTGAATTGGTGACTTCTGTCACTGAAGAAATGGGCACTCCTGATGCGATACGCGGTCGTGATGAAATTCTGCAGTGGGCCAGCCAGCAAATGGCACTGATCGATTCCCTGAAAGAACAACTGGCAAAGGGCGGCATTACTCCAATCGCTGCTCTTGAAAAGCTCGATGAAATCGCTGAAGGCACTCGCCGCTGGGCAAAGGGAATTATTCTTGCCTCCTTGAAAGCTGATCCCTCCTCGAATAGCGATAAGCGCTACGAGCAATGGGAGAACTCCCAGAAGGAACGTGAAGCCGCCGATTCTGCTGATTACACGGGGTACTACCACCTGAACGGTGTTCTACATAACTACGATCCTGCGAAAACGATCCGCTTGAACTCTCAGTCCGCGGGTATCGATCTTGCTGCTTTGAAGGCTGCCGCATTCGGTACCTATGCAGGTCGGAACTCCTCCACGGATAACTGGTACCTCTATCAACCTCTAGCGACTGATCGTTCGTATTATCAGTCCGCTCACTCATGGACGCCCAGTAGTGATTCATCGAGTAGCGACTATGGAAGCTCAGGAGGGGGCTTCTCGGGATCTGGGTCTTCCTCCTCGTTCTAGGCCAGAGCATTACCTATTTCACGCATGGCGAATGAACTGAGCGTGAAAAAATAGCGATTCGCATGGCATAATGTCATGTCGGCTTCCGCCTCACCGGAGTGCTTCTTTGAGAGAATCGAAGAAGGTGACTCGTTGCCAGATGCAATGAGCACTGCATTTCGGACCCGGAGCACCAAACGATCCAGGAGATATTTCCATGAAGAAGGGCATTCACCCCGAATATGTGGATACCGTTGTGACCTGCACCTGCGGCAACACCTTCCACACCCGTTCCACCATCACCTCTGGCGAGATGCGCGTGGACGTTTGCTCCGCTTGCCACCCGTTCTACACCGGCAAGCAGAAGATCCTCGACACCGGCGGTCGTGTCGCCCGTTTCGAGGCGCGTTACGGAAAGCGCGTACGCCCCTCCAAGTGAGCTTTTACTCGGCGCCGACG
>CAKAPY010000007.1 GCA_916719935.1 uncultured Actinomyces sp.
ATCGCGACGCGTTCTCCCCCACAGGACGCTCGCCAATCTCCTGCTGAAGACGCACAAGGTACCCGTCGGGGTCCTGAACCAAGAACTGACGGACGCCGATCTCAATGTCGCCTGCCCGATACCACTTCTCTTCGGGCTCAACAAAGATTGGCCACCCTGCGTTCTTGACACGCCACAATGCGGCATCCAAGTTCTCGACCGGCTCCCTTGAACGACCGCTTGGCCGCGGGATCAACTTCGAGGTGCAGGTCGAGAATCTAGATCCTGCGTTGCAGCGCATCATGAGCGCAGGATGGCCAGTCTTCATTGAGCCTGAAGAGAAGTGGTATCGGGCAGGCGATATTGAGATCGGCGTCCGTCAGTTCTTGGTTCAGGACCCTGACGGCTACCTTCTGCGCCTTCAGCAGGAGATAGGTGAGAGACCTGCGGGGGAGAGTACGCAGCCGACCATCGAAGTTGTCAAGGACGTCGATTAAGAGCTATTCCCGCGCAAGATCCAGTAAACCTCGCAGAAGGAGCCTACCGCGCGTCGACCGTGAGCACGGTCAGAACCACCCGCTTTTCCTTGTCAGAGGCGGTCAAGTCCACGAGGCCGGCAAAGCACCAATCCATATTGCCTTCCGGATCTGTGATGGTCTGAGTCGCCAGCCAGACTGAACCAGCGGGAGCTTCGTCGACAGCCCGTGCTAGGGCCTCGAAACGACTGCGCTGATTGGCGTGATCCCGAGCGGAGAAGGGCATCACGGCCAAGATGTCCTCGCCACTGATCTTTTCTTCCAATGCGCATAGCGCTTGGGAACGGGCACCTTGATTGATATCAATCCAATCATGTTCAGCCCAGTAGCGCTCCAAGACATGATCCCAATCATCACCGGTCCACGGCGTCACCTGAGCAAAGAGCCCGTCGCTATCTGCGGCCTGCGCAGTTGCTTGCTCAAGTCCATCGACGTCATCGCGGCTCATCAACTCAACAAAATGAAAGAGCGCCCGACGTACGGAATTACGGAAAGCGTGGAGATTTGCCGTGAAAGCAACAACGCCGGACTCATCCGCACCAAACGCGCGCTCAAGCCCAACGGCAGAAGCTTCCCCTTCGGCCTCGGCTAATTCTTCCCCGTTCATCATTGCTTCCCACTCATCCAGAAGCGAGGAATCAACGCTGCGGATCAGATCGGCCAACCACGAAATCATGGACTCAAGTTCCTCGGTCATGATTTCTTCGGGGATCACCTGGCGCATCATCCGATAGGCATCACTGAGATAGCGCAAGATAACGCCCTCTGAACGCCCGACGTCGTAACGGGAAATGAGTTCGGTAAAGGTCATGGCGTTTTCGATCATCTCGCGAATGACCGACTTGGGTGAGAGCTCAAGATCTCCCACCCACGGGTTTGAGCGCGCATAGACACTAAACGCGGGGGAGAGGAGTTCTTCCAAAGGCTTAGGCCACGAAATCTCTTCCAAGGCGGCCATGCGCTCGTCATACTCCATCCCCTGCGCCTTCATCGAGGCAACGGCAGCAGCTTTTGCCTGGTTTTCTTGCGCATACAGCAGGGGCCGGGGGTCCTCAAGCACGGCCTCGACAATGGAAATCACGTCAAGGGCAAAGGTCGGCGAATCCGGATCAAGAAGCTCGAACGCAGCCAGTGCAAAGGGAGAAAGTGGCTGATTGAGGGCAAAATCGTCCGGCAGGTCCGCAACCAACTGCAACCTAGAGACACCCAATTCCTGAGCCCGGGCACTGGAGAGATGCTCAACAACCCCGGCTTGGAGAAGAGAAGTATAAATATCTGCTAGATGACGGATATGCGGATTTGCAGGAAGCGGCTGGTCATCATTGTGCAATGCCAAGTCGACGAGGTGCTCTGCAGGATCTCGCCCAGCATCTGCTGCTCCACCCAACACGTTGAGAACAGTGGAGTGAGTCATCTCAAAGTGAGACTGCAATGCTTCGGGAGCAGCATCACGCAGGCGCTCAAAAGTCGAACGAGACCAAGTGATCTGGCCTTCCTTTGGGCCGCTGCGCTTCTTGGAGGCCTTCTTCTTGGCTCTCTTCGCCTCGCGCTCGTCACGAGCCGCCTCCTGCGCAGCCGTTAAACGGGCGCGCTCGCGGGCTGTTTCCACTTCGTGCTCGGGGGCCAGAACGCGAACAAAACCAACGGTGTCAAAACCTGCGCGTCCCGCGCGCCCGGCAATCTGGTGGAATTCACGCGAACGCAGGTGACGCATTTTGCTTCCGTCGAACTTCACCAAGGAGGTCAGCAATACCGTGCGAATGGGGACATTGATACCGACTCCAAGGGTGTCGGTTCCGCAGATGACGGGAAGCAGTCCCTGCTGTGTCAGGCGCTCAACAAGTCGGCGATACCTGGGCAGCATTCCCGCGTGGTGAACGCCAATGCCGTGGGAGAGGAGTCCGCGCAAAGTCTGCCCAAAACCCTTTGTAAAACTCACTGACGAGAGCTCACGCGCGATTTGGCTACGAACCTCGGGGGGAACAAGCTTGCGGTCCATCAATGACGAGGCCGTATCAACCGCATCTTTTTGCGAGAAATGAACGATGTAGATCGGGTGGCGTCCCTCTGAAAGTAGGCGTTCGACAGTGTCCTGAAGAGTGTCGACAACATAGTCGTATTCCAAAGGAACGGGGCGCTGTGCATCGGTAATTTCTACCGTCGGCCGTCCCGTGCGATCCGTCCATTGCTTGCGGAAAACAGTCGTATCTCCAAGCGTCGCGCTCATTGCAATGAACTGTGGGCGCGTGAGCTCAAGGAGCGGAACCTGCCAGGCCCAGCCTCGTTGCGGATCAGCATAGAAATGGAACTCATCCATGACGATCATGTCGGCATCGAGCGTCGGTCCTTCACGCAGGGACTGATTTGCCAGGATTTCTGCAGTGCAGCAAATGATAGGAGCATCTGCGTTCAACGAGACATCGCCCGTCACCATCCCGACATTGTCGGCGCCAAACAGTGACACCAAGTCGAAAAACTTTTCGGAGACCAGCGCTTTCAGTGGCGCCGTGTAGTACGAGCGGCCACCATGCGCCATCGATACAAAATGCGCAGCCAAAGCAATCATCGACTTACCAGAGCCAGTGGGCGTTGCTGCAATGACGTGGTTTCCCGACAAAATCTCAATTAAAGACTCATCTTGGTGCCGGTAGAGCGGACGCCCCGTTGACGATGCCCACGATGAAAATGCCTCATACAGGGCATCATCGTCGGTCAATACACCGCGATCTTCCAGATCATCGAGGAGTTCATTTAACGGAGCGCTCATGCTTCTATCTTCCCAGACGTCCCCTCATTTGCGTCCAGTTTGCGGCTGAATGCGAAGAAGATGCCCCATCGCGATAGACTTCGAGGCACTGCCTTAAGGCCTTGTTGAAAGTAGATAGTAGATAGCGGAGGAACGAATGGCGGATCTGGCACAGTCCATCCAAAACATTGCTGACTGGATTACCCTGCACATCACAGTGTGGGTCCTCATCGGAACCGGTCTGTACTTGACTCTGCGCTCGCGATTCATGCAAATTCGCCAATTCCCCGAGATGATCCGATCGATCTCTGGCTCCCGAGGTGGCGCAAAGGGTGGAATTTCGTCCTTCCAAGCCTTCACGATCTCGCTGGCTGCGCGCGTGGGTGTCGGTAACGTTTTCGGCGTGGCCGTTGCTCTTCTCGTGGGTGGCCCGGGTGCAATCTTCTGGATGTGGGTCGTTGCCATCGTCGGCATGGCGACCGCCTTCTTCGAGGCCACGCTCGCCCAGGTCTTTAAGGTTCGCTCCGCTGACGGAACCTTCCGCGGCGGTCCCGCGTACTACATTGCCCGCGGTATGAAGAATAAGATTCTGGCCAGCATTTTCGCCATCATCACCGTTGTGACCTGCGCATTCGTCATCACTTCTGTGCAATCCAACGCCATTGCTTCGACCCTCCTCTCCGCTTTGAGCCCCTCGGCCCGTGAACCGATCGCGGGATTGGGAGGCCTGTCCAGCGCACACCTGGTCATCGCTGCGCTTCTCTTTGTGTTCTCCGCAATGGTGATCTTCGGCGGAATTAAGACCGTCGCTCGCGTGACCGAGTGGATGGCGCCGATCATGGCCACCGTCTACGTCATCATGGTTGCGGTGATCTGCGTAATGAACCTGCCTAAGTTCGGCGCTGTCATCGGTCAGATCTTCGCCGCGGCTTTCGCTCCGCAACCGACCCTTGCGGGCTTGGGTGGTGGAATCCTCGCCGCGGTCATCAACGGTACGAAGCGTGGTCTCTTCTCGAACGAGGCCGGTCAGGGTACCGCGCCCAACGCTGCGGCAACCGCGACCGTATCGCACCCCGTTCGTCAAGGTCTCATCCAGTCTCTGGGCGTTTTCGTTGACACGATCATCGTGTGTACTGCAACTGCTTTCGTCATCTTGATTGCCGGCGAGAAGGTTTGGTCCAACCCCGAGGCAAATCCGGCGAACCTGACAACCCTTGCGGTTGCCGATCAACTGGGACAGTGGACCATCATGCCCATGTCGATCCTGATCTTCGTTCTTGCCTACTCCTCCGTCATTGCGGCTTACGTCTACTCCGAGATCAACCTGTCTTTCGTTGTCAAGTCCAAGGCTGCAACCTGGGCGGTACGCATCATTTCCGTGGCCTCGGTCGTCATCGGTGCGCTGACCACCCTTGATCTGGTCTGGAACGCGGTTGATATCGCAATGGCCATCATGACGGTGACGAACCTGGTTGCTTTGATTGTCCTTGCCCCTTGGGGTTTGGGCGCGCTGCGCGATTATGAGTCCCAGCGCAAGAGTGGCATTGCTGATCCGGTGTTCGTTGCGAAGGATAATCCGCTCCTTCCTGGCGACCTTCCCGGCGATGTGTGGGATGGGGAGCCTACTTCGCGATAGGCTACTTGCGACACAAAGGAGGTCGTCATGCGTATCGCTCGTTTTTCTCAAGGAAGCTCGATTTACTACGGAGCTTTAGAGGATGAATCGACTCGAATCGTTGGCTTGAAGGGTGACCCGCTCTTTTCGCCTGTCGAACCCTCGGGCCAGATTTTTGAGCTGGACGAAGTACGACTTCTCTCGCCTGTCATTCCTCGTTCCAAGGTTATTGGCCTAGGCGGGAACTATCCTGCTCCGGGCGCAGCTCCGAGCAATCCCCCTGCGCGTCCCAGCGTTTTCTTGAAGCCGAACACTACGGTGATTGGCCCCGATGACCCGATCGTCTTTCCTTCTTGGGGACAGGAAGTCTTTTACGAGGCCGAGCTTGCGGTGGTCATTAAAACCTTGGCCAAGGATGTGAGCGTTGAGGATGCTCCTTCGGTGGTGCTGGGCTATACCTGTGCGAACGACCTGACCGCGGCGGATGCTGCACGCGAGGACGGCGGCGCGCTTGGTCGCGCTAAGAGCTGGGATACCGCGTGCCCGCTTGGTCCATGGATCACGGTCGGTTCTTCTTTCGACCCTGATAATGCCCAGATCACGCTGCGCATTAACGGGGAAGAACGGGGGAGTGGAAGCACCTCGCAAATGGGATATTCAATCGCTCAGATCGTGTCCTATGTGTCGGGAATTTTCACTCTACTGCCCGGTGACGTGATCCTAACGGGCACTCCTGCCGGAGGCCGCCTGAATTCCGGTGAACGCGTTGAAGTCGAGATCGAGGGCATTGGATCGCTGACAAACCTGGCGATGTAGCAATTATTTCTGCTCGGATTTTTTCTTTGGGGTGACCGCCTAGTGTGGCCACCCCAAGGTTTTTGATGACCACGTTCTGATGTCCAAGCTAGTGAAATTTTTAGAGAACTGGTCTGCGGATGTAGCGTAAGAGCATGACATCTTTGTCGGGTTTGAGCGGATTCAAAAGACGTTTCGCTTTGCTGAAGACAAGGAGGCTTCAGGTGGTGCTTGATGGACTTTGCTAATCGCCTTGCTGAGGTACTTTATGATTCCTGGGGAATGAAGGTGCACGGAAGCTTTGCTACTGCCCGTGGGGTCGTCTTCAATACTCCGGTTTTGGCTGCTCCCCACGAAGAGGCCGATTACCAAGAAGGGCTATATTCCTTCTACTACTGCGAGCGTGCCTCCAGAGGTGCTGCCTTGTTTCGGACGGCTAATCGGCACGTTTTTGACCACTGCGTGCTTCAGTACTATGGAAATTCTCTGCGCAGTCGATACGGTTTTCTCAAATTGACACTGGGAGACAGCGCTTCGATCCATCCGGGGTGGGCAATGGTTCACACGGGTTCTTCGCTTCGACATGATTACCTTGGAATTCGCTCAGACGATGGGAACTTCTATCCGTGCGAATCGAGCGATTTTCGCCTGCTCGCAGGTCTTTCTCACGTGGGTGAGTATTCGCCTTTGGATGTGTTGGAGTGTTACTTGCGTGAGGATGCGGCGCCGCTTTTAACGCAGTGGCTTTTGAAGCCCGCAGGATGACATGTTTCGTGGCATATGATGGGAAGCAGCTCACGGAAAGGTGAAATACATGGATTCAGCGATGACTCCAGAGTCTAAGGAACCGCAGGGTCCTTTGCGTTGGTTGATGGACAGTGAAGAGGTGAGTTCTTCACTGGTGCGTTCCAGCATTGAGCAGTTCACCAGCCTGGAGGCCTACACCTCTAAGTACGGCGACATGGTCGATATGATCGGCTACCCCTATCTTTCGCGTGTGTGGCAGGTTAATCCCAATGGCAAGCCCTATTCCTTCGAACAGCGCTGCCTGGCAATCACCGATGTCCACTCGCCCTACTACGCGTATACGATTGCGAAGCTTCCTGTGTACGCGTTGATCGTGACCGGAGTGACTGCACCGAACTTCGGAATGGAAGGTGGCGCGCGGGAAGTACGTTTCATCTACGGTGGCGAACTTTTGACGGTCGCCGAGTGCGTTGAACTGGGTATCTTGAAGGGACGGTCTCTGTCATGAGTACTACCAGTCAACTGGTTGAATTCGCTAAATCCTCTGGCGCTTTCTGGATGAATCGCGGCACTGGTATTGCACTGACGTGGGATAGCGGTATTTACTGGCATAATTTGTGGACCGAGCATGATGATCAGGGCACTTTGCTGTACAAGTATGGTCCCAGTGAGCGTTGGGAGGATCGCTCGACTTTCGTTGCTTCTCCCTTCGAGGATTGGACGGCAAAGGGCGCGATTATCCACGTGGGCGAGTTCGCACGTAGTTATCTAGGTTGGGATCCGATCATCATTCCGCAGGTTGATTCTGATCCCGTTGCTCATCCTTACGTGTATTCGCAGTTCTTTCCTTGGGTTGGAGGGCTTGAGTTGGATGGAAAAGTCCTGCCTTTGACCGTCCGCACAATATTCCCCACCCACCGAGAACTCACTGAGTTTGCGCATATTGCGTCTGTTGATTCCCAAAAATTGCTGGATGCATATATGTCTGAAGATGGTGGAATTCTGCGGAATTGGATTCTCCGCAGTTAGTTTCTCGATTTTCGAGGCCGAGGCAGCCGGGTGGACGTGTTGAGTTCATCCGGCTGCTTTTCGTCTTGTGAAGGTGTGGGCAATCCCTCGACGCATTTTCGTGAGCATCTGCCCTTCGCCTGCTTGCTTTCCCTATAGTTCATAGTGTGGATTGAACGCCACATGAACTGCGGGAAGACGAATGCAGAGGAGCATTGTTCATGAGTGAGACCACCCAGGTTTCGTCTGGTCTAAACATCGAGATGGCCGGTCTCGATGTGATCCCCGAATCCGAACGAAAAGGCACGCCATCGTCCTTATTCATGCCTTGGTTTGCCGCTAATATCTCTGTCCTCGGCATTTCCTGGGGTTCGTGGGTGCTGGGCTTTGGCCTTTCACTCACGCAGGCCATTCTTGTCAGCGTTGTTGGCGTTGCACTCTCATTCCTTCTGTGTGGGCTGATCGCTATCGCGGGTAAGCGGGGCTCTGCACCGACCCTTGTGCTCTCTCGCGCGGCATTCGGATATAACGGAAACCGTATTTCTGCAGCAATCTCATGGGTCCTCACTGTTGGGTGGGAGACCTTCCTTGCCATCATGGCGGTTCAGGCAACCGCGACCGTTATGGGAGCGCTTGGCTTTAGTAACCACCTGCTTGCGCAGATCATCGCCTTGATTGTCGTCGTTGTCCTTGCGGCAGGAGCGGGTATCCTCGGATTTGAAGCGATCATGAAGGTGCAAACGTGGATCACCTGGGCGACGGCAATCCTCACGATCGTCTACCTTCTGCTCTCGGCCTCGACAATCAACTTCACGGTCCTTTCCGCACGTCCCGCAGCTCCCTTCGCAATGCTCCTGGGTGCGATGTGCATGCTTATGGTTGGTTTTGGTTTTGGATGGATTAACGCAGCAGCGGACTATTCGCGCTACCTTCCTCGCAAGGCCTCGACCGCCGGTGTTGTCGGCTGGACGACCGCAGGTGCGGCGCTGCCTGTCATTATCTTGGTGATCTTCGGTGTGCTGTTGGTTGGCTCCAACTATGACACTCTCTCTGAAGCCATCGGCAACGACCCGATCGGTGCGCTGACAACAATTCTTCCGACCTGGTTCCTGATCCCCTTTGCGATCGTTGCAATCCTTGGTCTTGTTGGTGGAATCGTTATGGATATCTATTCCTCTGGCCTTTCACTGCTGGCAACCGGCGTTCCGGTGACCCGCCCCGTAGCCACCGCAATCGACGGCACCATCATGACCATCGGAACGATCGTCGTTGTCTTCTTTGCTGATTCCTTCCTCACGCCTTTTACTGCCTTCCTCACAACCCTTGGTGTTGTCATTGCCACCTGGGGCGGCGTCATGCTCGCTGATATCGCCCTCCGCCATCAGGACTACGACGAGCCCTCGCTCTTCACATCAACGGGACGCTACGGTTCCGTTAACTGGGGAGCAATCGCCACGCTGGCTGTGGGCTCCTTCGTTGGCTGGGGCTTCGTTGTCAATGCAAATGCCTCGTGGCTCGCGTGGCAGGGCTATCTCCTTGGCCCGCTCGGAGGTCGAGAGGGAGATTGGGCCGGTTCCAACATCGGAATCCTTCTTGCCCTTCTCGTAGGCTTCTGCGGTTATTGGCTGACCAGTGCGCGTCGCGTTCGTGCGCAGGAATCCACGCCTTCCCATACGCTCGGCTAAAAGTTGAAGAAGGTGTGCTTTGACAGCTGATCCCCGTTTTTCTTCCGTTCTTTTTGATCCCGAGGCCACGCTCGCCGCGGAGCAGATTCGCGCCCTTTGCGGGGGAGTTCCCTTCGCATTGGTCGTCTTGGGATCAGGCTTAGCGAATGCTCTTCATGAGCAGTGGGGAGCGCCATCGGCCTCGCAGCCTTTGGGGTCACTTCCTGGTGTGAGTGCCCCGGTTGCGGATGGACACCGCAATGAACTTCGTGTCTACACGCGCGAATGCGGCCCCGTTCTGGTTGCGACCGGACGCACTCACCTGTACGAGGGACACGGGCCTCTTGCTGTCACCGCACTGATCCGCGCCGCTGCGTGCGCGGGTATCCAACGCGCAATTGTGACCAATGCAAACGGATGCCTGCGTGACTGGTCTCTGGGTGATGTCATGGTCATTACAGATCACATGAATCTCAGCGGTTCCTCGCCATTTGATGGCCCCCTGTTTGTCGACATCTCACAGGTTTGGGACAGTGAGATGAGCAAGAAGATGCGTGAGCACTGTGGCCGAGAGGGAACCTACGCCTTCCTTCGTGGACCTGAGTATCAAACAGGTGCAGAAAGTCGAGCCTTAGTGCAATTGGGTGCTGATTGCGTTGGAATGTCGACTGTTCTTGAGGCAATAACCGCTCACGCACTCGGAGTGCGTGTTGCCGGTATGTCAGTTGTCTCAGACCTGTCTTTCGCCCAGGCGCAAACCGACCCGCAAGACGTTGTGGACGCCGCGCGAAAGGCATCCACGACGGTCGTTGCCGGTATCGAGGCCGCTCTGGACGCGGAGTGAACGACTGGCGCAGGGTGTGGGGAAAGGCCTAAAGAACGCCTAGAACCCGAGAAACCAATTCTTCAGTAACCTGCGGTGAACACGCCAAGTTCACACGCACCCACTTCGAGTAACGCTCGCCCAAAGTGATCCCTTCATTTGTCGCGATGTGCGCGCGTTGGAGAAGTGTCTTCGAAGGGTTCGGGCCCAATTCGGGGTAGGCTTCGAAACCCCACCAGGTCAGGTAGGTTGCCTGCGGGGGACGGAAGTCAATCTCGGTGGGTGTCAGCGCCTCGGTAACGGTGCGGATATTGCCCTCGATCACGGACAGGACCTCGTTTTGCCAGTCATCGCCGTTTGTGTAGGCCTCGATTGTCCCAAGCGCGCCGATTGTTGAGGTCGAATGGGGGAGCTTTTCCTGGCACACGCGATCCCAACGCGCTCGTAATTCTTGATCGGGCACGATGACCTGGGCATTTGGCAGTCCCGCAATATTCCAGCCCTTCGTTGCCGCAGTTGCGGTGATCGTATGCGCTGCAAATTCTGCGCCCAGTCGCGCATAGGAGGTAAAGCCTCGGCCACCCAACACCAAGGGGGAGTGGATTTCATCCGCGAAGACCAAAGCGTCGTACTCAGACACCAGCATCTGCAAAGCTCGCATCTCGGATTCTGTTAACACGCGCCCCACGGGGTTCCATGGATTGCAGAGAATCAGCAGGCCAGCCCCGGCCTCGAGACCTGCCTTAATTCCCTCAAGGTCAAGGGTCCAGCCGCCCGGGTATGCCTCATCGTGCAACGAGGGCACGTCGATGACCGGATGCCCCAGTGCGGGAGGAATTGTCAAGAATGGCATGTACGCGGGAGTCGGTACGATAACCGGTGATCCGGGACGCACCATGTACTGGATCATCACTTCCAGTGCCGGAAGGACAGCGGGTGCCATGCGAATTGAATCAACTTCAAGATCCCAGCCGAAGCGCTTCTTCTGGAATTGCGCAGTAGCTTGGGCAACCTCCGGCGCAAGCCAACGGGGGTTGTAGCCCAGCAAACCTTCGCGAATCGCGCGGGTCATGCGCTCCTCGACACAAGGCGCGGTACCGAAATCCATCTCTGCAACCCAGGCGCCCAAGACATCGCTGCCGTCCGCGGGCTTAACTCCCGTCCACTTCAGTGAACCAACGCGACGGAGTTCCTCAGCGCTGCAAAAATCCATGCGAAAACTTCTTTCCAAAGGTGCCCTCAAAGGCAAAGTGTGTGAGCTACCTCCCAGTGTAAGGGGAGCGGTGATAATTCGGAATTCGCCGTCATGGTGTGAGCGAAGGTAACAGGGCGCGCATCCCTTGGCGGGGGAGAGGGCTTGCTCAGTCCTCGCACACCCATTGAATTGACGCAGGGCTAATAAGAAGGGGGCTAAACTAGGGGATTATGAGTGTGACTACCGCAAGTGGCGCCGATGTTCGCGTCCGATTCTGCCCTTCGCCAACTGGAACTCCTCACGTGGGAATGGTCCGTACCTGCCTCTTCAACTGGGCATACGCGCGCCATACTGGAGGCACCTTCGTCTTCCGTATTGAAGACACCGATGCTGCTCGCGATTCCCAGGAATCTTTCGATCAGATTCTTGATTCGCTGCGTTGGCTTGGCCTGGATTGGGATGAAGGCGTCGGTAAGGGCGGACCGCACCCGCCGTACCGCCAGAGCGAGCGCATGGACATCTACCGCGATGTCGCCGCAAAGCTCCTCGAAGCCGGCTATGCCTACGAGTCGTACTCGACTCCCGAAGAGGTCGAAGCCCGCCACATCGCAAAGGGCGAGGACCCCAAGCTCGGTTACGACGGCTTTGATCGTGATCTGACCGAAGAACAGATTGCCGCCTACCGTGCCGAGGGACGCAAGCCGGTCCTGCGCATGCGTATGCCCGATGAAGACATTACCTTCACCGACCTGATTCGCGGCGAGATCACCTTCAAGCCCGGATCGGTTCCGGACTACGTCATTGTCCGTGCCAATGGTCACCCGCTGTACACGTTGGTCAACCCCGTTGATGACGCGCTCATGGAAATCACGCACGTTCTGCGTGGTGAAGACCTGCTCTCTTCGACGCCTCGTCAGATTGTCCTCTACCGAGCACTGGAAGAACTGGGTATTGCCAAGTTCATGCCTCGTTTCGGCCACCTGCCCTATGTGATGGGTGAAGGAAATAAGAAGCTGTCCAAGCGCGACCCCGAATCGAACCTGCTCCTGCATCGCGAAGCCGGAATGATTCCCGAGGGCTTGAACAACTACCTGGCCCTGCTGGGATGGTCGATCAGCCCCGATAATGACGTCTTCTCCATGGAGGAGATGGCCGCGGCCTTTGATATCGCCGATGTGAACCCGAACCCGGCACGCTTCGACCACAAGAAGTGCATCGCGATTAACGCCGAGCACATTCGTTTGCTCGCTCCGGATGATTTCCGAGGCCGTATCGTCCCCTTCCTTCACCGTGAGGGATTGGTATCGGCTGACTCCTATGAGGAACTGACCTCGGATGAGCAGAAGATTATGCAGCACGCCTCTCCGCTCATCCAGACCCGCATCCAGTTGCTGGGTGAGGCTCCTGGAATGCTGGGCTTCCTCTTCACTGAAGACGATGCGCTTGAGCTGGATGAAAAGTCCGTATCGAAGCTCAAGGAGAATGCTCCTGAGGTTTTGGATGCAACGATCCATTACATCGAGAACTATGACGGTCCCTTTACAACCGAGGCTCTTGAGCATGCCCTCCGTGAGCTGATTGTTGAAGGTATGGATATCAAGCCTCGCGTGGCCTTTGGTCCGATTCGTGTGGCCGTCACCGGTCGTCAGGTTTCCCCGCCGCTGTTTGAGTCCATGGAGATTTTGGGCCGCGAGAGCGTGTTGAACCGTCTACACGCCTTGCGTAACCAACTGGGCTGAGTATCTGACTGATACCTGATCGCAGGTGCGTGGTGATCAAATATGATCAGTGCCACGTGCCTGCGATTTGGCATCTGAAGCGCATTTGAGTATTCTTTTCTCTTGTCGCCGCCTTGGGTTTAAGCCCGAGCGGATTGCGCCATGGGGTATGGTGTAATTGGCAGCACGAGTGATTCTGGTTCATTTAGTCTAGGTTCGAGTCCTGGTACCCCAGCCATCGCAAAGTTTTTGCGAGAAGAAAGGCCCCCATCGTCTAGCGGCCTAGGACGACGCCCTCTCACGGCGTTAACACCGGTTCAAATCCGGTTGGGGGTACAGATACCAGCAGGGCTTCGGCCCTGCTTTTTTGTTAGCTGCGCTGCCGCCCTTGGCATCTGCAAGAATAAAAGCATGCGCATTGTTTTGGTCTCTGACACCTTCCGCCCGACTATGGGAGGAATTGAAACTCAGGTCGGTGCACTTGCCGACCATCTTCATGCCCGAGGCCACGATATCGTCGTTCTGACCTGCACTCCCGAGGGTGATGCGCTGTCCACGTCCCCCTATCCGGTGCTGCGTTCCTCGTGGCGCAATCCTTTCAACGCGCCGGTTGATCCCAAAGCCCCCCGTCGTTTTACCGACTTCATTCGGCGTTTTAATCCCGATGTTGTCCACTACCACATGGGTGAGCTGACTCCGGTTGTTCAGTCGGTCCTTCTGAACTTAAAGGATTCGAGGATTCCGCAGGTCGTCACCGTGCATTCTCTGTGGGACCCCCGCGTGACAATCCCGGCATTCCGTGCCATCGCACGACGCGCAGGCTTGTCGAAGGCGCCGATTATGTGGACAGGTGTCTCTGAGCTGGTCAATGAGCAAATTCGCCAGGTCTTGGGGCCAGACATCTGTGTTTCAACCTTGCATAATGGCGTAGATGTCGCGCCATGGCAGCGTCCACCCGTTGCCCACCAAGGCATCGTCGCGGTGACCGCCACACGTTTTGCTCCGCGCAAGCGCGTGGATGCCCTGATCGACATCCTTTCTGAAACCCGGCGCCGCTGGGATTCTTATTCCCGAGGCCACCGCGGTGATTTCCCCCTGCGCGCAGTAGTTGCGGGTGAAGGTCCGCTTTTTGATGGTGTTCAGCGCCGCGTTGAGCGCAGTGGGCTGGGGGATTGGTTGCTTCTACCGGGACGTCTGAGTGCGACGCAGCTCCAGGACCTGTATGCGCGTTCCGATATTTTCCTCGCGCCTTCGGTGAAGGAATCTGCCTCTATCGCTGGACGCGAGGCCTTGGCCTCGGGGCTTGCAGTAATGACACGTTCACAGTCTGGACTTGCGGAAGTCGTTGAAAATGGCCTCAACGGGTGGTGTCTAGACAATGATGACGAGATGATCGAAGCGCTCGTATCTGTGCTTGAGGTTCCCGCGCAGCTTGAATGTATTCACGCGCATAATCGCAGTGAAGACTTCCCCTTCACATGGGAGAAAGTCATCGAGGCGACAGAAAACTACTACCGCCGAGCTCAGGAACTGGCCTCGGCGGGGGCTTAGTCTTCCATTCCTTCTGCCGAACGCAAGAAATCGGAGAGTCTGTTAGCTGCGGCAACGGCAGAAGGGCCGTGTTGACGGCCAGGCTGACGTCCCATGCGCTCAACAGGACCCGAAATGGTCACTGCGGCCAGCACACGACCCGAAGGGCCACGAACGGGGGCGGAAACTGAAGCAACGCCGGGCTCACGTTCTGCAACCGACTGCGCCCAGCCTCGGCGACGAACTTGAGCAAGCATCGTCGCATTGAAAGAGGCGCCGTAAAGGCCTCGGTGAAGACGATCGGGTTCTTCCCATGCAAGAAGGACTTGGGCAGCAGAACCTGCCTTCATGGTCAATGTCGCGCCAACGGGGATGGAGTCGCGAAGGCCCATCTCGCGTTCGGAAGCTGCAACGCACACTCTAAAGTCGCCTTGGCGGCGGAAAAGCTGAGTGGATTCCTTCGTGTGGTTGCGAAGCGCAACGAGGACTGGCATTGCAGCTGCGAGAAGGCGATCTTCACCCGCAGAGGAAGCAAGTTCTTGAAGGCGTGGTCCTAAGACGAAACGTCCCTGCATATCGCGTGCAACGAAACGGTGATATTCCAGTGCAACTGCGAGGCGATGCGCAGTGGGGCGCGCCAAACCTGTTGTTGCAACCAATTGGGCCAGGGGGGCCGGGCCTGCTTCAAGTGCGCTCAAAACCAATGCGGCTTTATCCAGAACGCCGACACCACTTCCAAAGGCTTCTGAGTCCTCCATGAACACATTTTCACATCTCATTAAATGAGATATCAAGTCCAACTCTCTAGGAAATGTCAATCATGGGAAGAAAGAAGTCGATGAAGGAGCGGGAAATGAGCGGAACGCTGGCCGAGAAGGTTTGGGCTGATCACGTCGTAGTGCACGGTGAAAACGGTGCGCCCGATCTTCTCTACATCGACCTCCACTTGGTCCACGAGGTGACCAGTCCGCAGGCATTCGATGGTCTGCGCATGGCCGGACGCCAGGTCCGTCGCCCTGATCTCACGATTGCAACCGAGGACCACAACACTCCTACGGTCAATATCGACCTGCCGATCGCTGATATCACCAGTCGCACGCAGATCGACACCCTTCGAAAGAACGCCAAGGAATTCGGAATCCGCCTGCATTCACTGGGCGATGCCGACCAAGGAATCGTTCATGTTGTCGGTCCCCAGTTGGGACTCACCCAACCCGGTATGACCATTGTTTGCGGTGACTCGCATACATCAACCCACGGAGCATTCGGTGCGCTGGCAATGGGTATTGGTACCAGCCAGGTCGAACACGTTCTGGCGACTCAAACACTGCCGATGGCTCCTTTTAAGACCATGGCTATTACCGTCAATGGCTCTCTGCCAAAGGGTGCTACTGCGAAGGACATCATCCTTGCCGTGATCGCGAAGATTGGAACCGGTGGGGGACAGGGATACGTCCTTGAGTATCGTGGCCAGGCAATCCGCGAACTTTCGATGGAAGGTCGCATGACGATCTGCAATATGTCCATCGAAGCGGGTGCGCGAGCGGGAATGGTTGCCCCCGATGAAACAACCTTCGAATACCTGAAGGGACGTCCGCACGCACCCGAAGGCGAAGAATGGGATCGTGCCCTGGAGTACTGGAAGACCTTGCACTCAGATGAAGATGCGGTCTTTGACGCTGAGGTGGTCCTGAATGCTGAGGACTTGGAGCCCTTTGTTACCTGGGGGACAAACCCCGGACAGGGTGTCCCGCTCTCGGGCAGCGTTCCCAACCCGGATGACTTTGAGGACGAAATCAAGCGAGCCGCAGCGCAGAAGGCTTTGGATTACATGGGGCTTGAAGCCGGTACTCCCATGCGCGATATCAAGATCGACACAGTTTTCTTGGGATCGTGCACCAATGGGCGCATTGAAGACCTGCGTGCCGCTGCAAAGGTCATTGAGGGGCACACCAAGGCTCCGGGACTCAGGATGCTGGTTGTCCCCGGTTCTGCACGGGTGCGCCTGCA
This sequence comes from uncultured Actinomyces sp., assembly GCA_916719935.1. GTDB lineage: Bacteria > Actinomycetota > Actinomycetes > Actinomycetales > Actinomycetaceae > Pauljensenia. Next base: position 16,367 of record CAKAPY010000007.1, read on the forward strand.
AGCCGAAGCTGAAGGCCTGGACAAGATCTTCACCGAGTTCGGTGCGGAATGGCGTAATGCCGGCTGCTCGATGTGTCTGGGAATGAACCCCGACCAGCTTGCTCCTCAGGAACGTTCGGCCTCGACATCAAACCGAAACTTTGAGGGCCGCCAAGGAAAGCTTTCGCGGACCCACCTGGTCTCTCCGCTGGTCGCGGCAGCCACCGCTATTCGCGGCACTCTGTCCTCTCCGGCCGACCTGGACGACTAAGAATTCGCTAATACACATTCGAAGGAAAACTCATGGAAAAGTTCATTTCGCACACGGGTATTGGCGTTCCGCTGCGCCGTTCAAATGTTGACACCGACCAGATCATCCCCGCGGTTTTCTTGAAGCGCGTGACCAAGACTGGATTTGATGACGCGCTGTTCTATGCATGGCGTCGCGACCCAGAGTTCATCTTGAACCGCGAACCCTACAACCATGGCAGCGTTCTGATCGCTGGACCTGATTTTGGCACTGGTTCCTCGCGTGAACACGCGGTCTGGGCACTGCGTGACTACGGCTTCAAGGTCGTTCTCGCACCGAAGTTTGCTGATATTTTCCGAGGAAATGCAGGCAAACAGGGTTTGGTGACAGGAATTATCAGCGAAGCAGACTGTGAAAAGCTTTGGGATCTGCTCGATGCGAATCCCGGTGCCGAAATCACCGTTTCGCTTGAGGACAAGACCGCGACCCTTGGTGATTTCACCTGCACTTTCGATATTGATGACTATGTGCGCTGGACGCTCATGGAAGGTC
>CAKAPY010000008.1 GCA_916719935.1 uncultured Actinomyces sp.
TGCGCTGCGCCGGTCATTTCCAGACCAAGCACCATGATGAGCATGAACCAGTACAGCCAGCCGGAGGTAAAGCCTGCCCATCGGCCGATGCCTGCCTCGGCGTAGGTCGAGAAAGATCCCGAGGAAGGGATCGCGGCAGCCAACTCTGCCAGCGCATACATCACGGTGACAACGATTAATGCAGCAAGAATGTAGGACACCAAAACGGCGGGTCCGGCCTCGGAAACGGCCACGCCGGTACCCAAGAAGAAGCCGGCACCGATCGCACTTCCCAGGGCCATCATCGACAGGTGCGCGGCCTTGAATCCTTTTGATCGAAGCCCACTCTCACCCGCGAAAGTCGTCTGCGACCCACGGCTGTCTTCCGCCATAGAGAGTGCTTCACTCTGGGTCTTGTCTGTACTCATTGATCCGAACTGTCCTCAGTGATCTTCTTGACCTCGCGTTCATCAAGCGATCGCAGCCGAAGGAGTGCCCGCAACTGCGTTGCCGTCATGGTTAACGTCCAATCATTATGCGAAGGGAGCTGCCACTTTCTCCAATGTGCAAGCACTGTGAAGCTCGACCCGACAATCGTTGCAACCAGCATGCCAATTTGTTCTAGGCCCGAGTGGCCAAAAGCAGCCATGATCGCCGCTGAGACAAATGCGGGCGTTGCGTAGAGATTATTTCCGCCAAATACCTGGGGGACCATCCCCGCGGAAATATCTCGAATCATGCCGCCACCGACCGCGGTCATAATTCCCAGCAGAATCGCCGGTCCCACTCCCAGTCCAGCATTCAGTGTCTTCAGCGCTCCAGTGGCCGCCCAGCATCCCAGAACGGTTCCATCAGCCAGCACCAGCGCAATCCTCCAGAAGCGGGAATTGAGGCGCCAGAGCATAGCGATCAGCGCACCGACCAGTGCAGTCCCCAAGTAGAAGGGATCGGTCAAGGCAACCGGTGGGCCTTGATCCAGCATAATGTCACGGAGCATTCCACCGGCCAGCGCACACATGATGGCCAACACCATGAAGCCGACTGCATCGAAACGTTTAATGCGCGCGATACGTCCGCCGAGGATCCCGTTTAAGAGCACGCCAAGAAGATCGATGACGCGGAATAGGTCCGGCAACGTTTGATTGAGAGTATCGAGCACGCTCACTATTGTTATCCACCTCTCAACAGAATCCAAGGTTGTGGACGTGCAGTCTCAGTACCCAAGATTAAGGACGAGGCCGTTCCCGTCGACAGAGCAGCACGGTCGCGTAGCTGCCCCCGGGTCAGGAGACGGTGGTGCCGAAGAGAAGCCCCAGCAAGTACGTTGCACCAGCGGCTCCAAAACCAACCGCAAGCTGACGGAAAGCGCGTGGGGCAGGTGCGCGACCCGAAAGAACCCCGACAATTCCGCCGGTAAACATGAGTGCGATACCGACAAGGACAACCGAAATTCCCGCAGCAAGCACTCCATCAAGCCTGAAAATATAGGGAATTAAGGGCAAGAGAGCACCAAGAGCAAAACAAATGAAGGACGAGATCGCAGCGCGCGCCGGGGTACCGACCTCTTCGCTTGCTCCCGCATCTTCATCTTTGTGCGCCGCAAAAATGGGGCGGCGCTCTGTGCCATCTGCACTTGCTGCAGCTTCGCCGCCAGAACGGCGATCAGATTCTGCAAGTTTCGCAAAAACATCTGCTGCGTGTGCCTTCGCGCTTTCCTCATCTTCCCCGCGAGCGCGGAAAAGCAGTGCCAATTCATTGGCATCGACATCGACATCATTCAAAGTGTTATCAACACCGGGATCAGGAATCGAGGCGTCCAATAGCTCACGCTGAGAACTCACGCTCACCCATTCACCGGCGGCCATGGACATTGCACCTGCAAGCAAGCCGGCAACACCCGTCGTCAAAATGGCATGCGAGCTCATTCCTGCACCGACGACACCCAGGATCAACGCAAGGTTTGATACCAAACCATCGTTCACTCCAAAGACAGCAGCCCGGAAAGTGCCCGCTAGGGATTCACGAGAACGCTGCGCAAGCGAACGAACGACCTCGACATGCAAACGTTCATCGGCAGCAATCGCAGCGGGAACATCGGCGTCGTCGTCATAAGAGGAACGCTCTTCGGTTCGCTGAGCCATCGCCAGAACAAAAATCGTCCCGAACATGTAGGCCAGGGCAGATGAAATTCGGGTACGAAGCGGAGGATGCGGTGCGGGAAGTGCGTGCTCTCCCAGCAGAGATAGCCAGTACTCCTCATGGCGCCCCTCGGCCTCGGCAAGGCCAAGGAGTACCTGGCGTTCTTCGCCCGTCCGACGTTCAGCAAGTGCGCGATAGGTACGCGCCTCCATGCGTTCTTCGGCCAGGTAGCGGCGCCAGCGTCGAATCTGCGCGCGCGAAGCTTGCTTTTCAGCGTGATGGGAATCAGTCATTGTGAATGCGTCCGCGCCTCAGCCCGCGTAGGTTGGTAGATCGTCTTCGGTAATCTCCGGTTCGGCGGCCGGCATGCGGAAGAGTCGTTCCTTCACCGCATCGGCAACTTTATCCGTGACCTTCTCACCCTGGGTGCGGACAAGCGCAGACATTTTTTCACCGGCAGCATCGAGGGGACGAGCGATTAACGGGAAGCGACGAAGCTTTCCCGCGCACGCACAAATTCGCGCGTATTGTTCACGCCCCGCTCGGGTCCCCAGCACGTAGCCGATCCCGAAACCGACGGCGATTCCCATTTTCGTTCCCATGATGCGTCTTTCTTGTGCGATCAGGCGCGTATGCGCCGGTGTGCGATGGTGACTATCGAATAAAAACTAGCCTAGTAGTTCCCCAAAGCGACACGCTACTTGTTTACCTTTTCGCACGTTGTGAGATGGGGTATTTCGCATCTTCTATGAAACCAGTACCGTGGAGGTATGAGCGAAGTACGTATGAACACACCCCGAGGGATCACCCTGTCGGGAACTTTCGTTCAGCCCGTAGATTCACGAAACGCCGCTGTCCTGTTTTCGCATTCTTTTCTTGCAGATGAACACTCGGGTGGACACTACGATGAGCTAGCACGTGCCTATCGCAAAGCCGGGTACGCGACACTCCAATTCGATTACTCGGGGCATGGACGCTCCGATGACGAGGTGATTACGCGCGAGTCTCAGATCGAGGACCTCCAGGCCGCATCGGGCTGGCTCGCCGACCAGGGTTTCACCCACCAGATTATTCACGGTCACTCTTTCGGCTCGGTCACTGCGCTTGCCGCTCACCTGATTCATGCGACCGCACTGTTTCTTTCTGCTCCGGTACTTGGCCCGCTCTCCTACGACTGGAGTGCAATTTTCTCCAATAGCCAACTAGACGAATTGGAGCACACCGGCCAGACCCGGATCCCGGACGACTCCGATGGGCCACGCGAATTTTTCACGATCTCCAAGCAGACGTTGGCCGATCTTTCCATGGTCGATTCTTCAATCATCGATCCGAAGGGCGCACCTGCATTCGTCCTCCACGATGCCGATGATATCGATTTGGGTCTGGTTGATCTGACGCGCGATGCTTTCCACCGTCTTCCCGACGGCTCTCGGGTTGAACTGGTTCACGATACCCGCTTTGGTGCCGGTGAACATCCAGAAATCCTTCTCGAGGCCGCGCTGGAGTGGGCGCATCTGTGGGCAGAACCCAGTGGAGAGTTCTGCCAGTAACGTACACACCCAGCTGTGGCAAAAGTTCTTCGTTACCCTGAAGGGGTGTCCACTTCATCGCAGCCGAGGCGTCGGCGCACACATTCGCGCAGGGGTCGCTCCCCTCATGCACCCGCGCCTTTCCGTCCCTTCACGCCTGAACAGCTTGCTGCTCGGGCCGCTGCGATTCCACTGATTTCTTTTCCCGATCTTCCGGTCAGCGCGAGGCGTGAGGAAATTGCGCAGGCAATTTCGCAGCATCAAGTTGTCATCATCTCCGGCGAAACCGGCTCGGGAAAAACCACGCAGATCCCAAAGATCTGCCTCCAATTAGGCCGAGGCGTAGCCGGCATGATCGGGCACACCCAGCCTCGCCGTATTGCAGCACGTTCGGTCGCAGAACGCATTGCCGCTGAACTTGGCCAAAAGGTGGGCAAAGAGCCCGGTGAGGTCGTGGGCTACCAGGTGCGATTCACCGATGAGGTCGGTCCCACCACTTTGGTCAAACTCATGACCGACGGTATTTTGCTGGCGGAAATTCAGTCTGACCCGATGCTGCGTCGCTATGACACCCTGATCATCGACGAGGCCCACGAGCGCAGCCTGAACATTGACTTCATCTTGGGCTACCTTGCGCGCCTTCTCCCCTTGCGTCCCGACCTCAAGGTCATCATCACGTCAGCGACCATTGATTCGGATCGTTTCGCGCGTCACTTTGGCCGATGGAACGGTCCAATTGGGCAGGGCACGCTCGTTGAAGCTGCACCGGTTATTGAGGTTTCGGGTCGTACTTTCCCGGTTGAGATCCGCTACCGCCCCCTTGCCGCCGATACCCCGACTTCCTATTCCTCCTCAAGCACCTCCCCCACTAAAAATAGCCCGGCCACGGCCTCGGCAATCGAGGAGGAAAGCACTGGAAGCGGCGTCGAACAACTGGTTTTAGAGGACCCGGATGATCCCCTTGCTCTGGAGGGCTATGGCGCGGGACAAGACATTGACGTCGAAACCGCAATATGCCATGCGGTCGATGAGCTATGTGCTGAAGGCCCAGGGGATATTTTGGTATTCCTTCCGGGTGAGCGCGATATCCGCGATACCGAACAGGCATTGCGCGATCACCTGGGAAATCGCGCGCCTAAAGATATCTCGCACTCGAAGAACCCCGCAGATATCGAAATTTTGCCCCTGTTTGCCCGCCTCAGTTCTGCGGAGCAACACCGGATTTTTGAGGAACACAGCCATCGGCGCATTGTTCTGGCGACAAACGTTGCTGAAACCTCGCTGACGGTTCCGGGAATCCGCTACGTGATCGATCCGGGATTGGCGCGAATTTCGCGCTATTCCAATAAGACCAAGGTTCAGCGCCTACCCATCGAAGAGATTTCGAAGGCCAGCGCGAATCAGCGCTCTGGGCGTTGCGGACGCGTTGCAGACGGTATCGCGATTCGCCTGTATTCCGCTGATAACTTCGCATCGAGGCCGGACTTTACTGAGCCGGAAATCTTGCGTACCTCGCTGGCCTCGGTCATTTTGCAGATGAGTGCTTTAGGCTTGGGAGACGTTGCTTCTTTCCCCTTCGTCGATGCGCCGGACTCGCGGGCAATCCGCGATGGTATCAATCAGCTCGTTGAAATTGGGGCACTGCGCCCGCTAGATTCGTCCAAGAACTCCGATTCTTCCGCGCTCGCACAGGGAAACCAAGGGCTTGAGCTCACACGCATCGGTCGCGATTTAGCTCGGCTTCCCATTGATCCGCGCTTGGGTCGAATGCTCATCGCTGGGCAGGAATCGGGATGCGCCTCGGAAATTTTAGTCATTGTTGCTGCGCTATCGATTCAAGATGTCCGCGAGCGCCCACTGGAACACCAGGAAGCTGCAGATACGGCACACGCGCGTTTTGCTGACCCCCACTCCGATTTCTTGACCTACCTCAATTTATGGCGCTACCTGCACGTCCAGCAGCGCGATCTTTCCGGTAGCGCGTTTAGACGTATGTGCCGGGCAGAATTCATCCACTACCTGCGTTTCCGCGAGTGGTGCGATATCACCCACCAGCTGCGCGATATGGCCCGCACCATCGGAATCCACACCGAACCCTTGGGAATGCCTTCAGCAGGTGATGTAGTCGAACAAGCGTCACGTACGGGAATTGCTGACTCTGCAGCGAAGGCTGCAGTTGCTTTCACGCGTTCAACCAGCGCGGTCGACACCGACGATATTCACCGTTCGATCCTTGTTGGCCTGCTCTCCAGTCTGGGCGCATGGGATCCGGCAACTCGAGACTATACGGGTAGCCGAGGCACTCACTTCACCATCTGGCCCGGTTCGGGAATCACAGGTCATCCCGATTGGGTGATGACCGCGGAATTGGTTGAGACCTCGCGACTCTTTGCACGTACGGTCGCCCGTATTCGCCCCGAATGGGTCGAGCCATTGGCAAAAGACCTCCTCAACCATGTCTATTCCGAACCCACGTGGAATTCCTCGCGAGGCGCGGCTTACGTTCAAGAAAAAGTTATGCTCTACGGGCTGACATTGATCGCAGACCGCTCGGTCTTGCTGGGACGCCTGGGATCTACTCCCCTGGGTTCAATCCGAGGTGCTGTTCCAACAGATTCTCCTTTTGCGATTGCCCAGCAAAGCCCAATCACCGCCGCCGAGCTCGCGCGTGAAATGTTCATCCGCCATGCGCTGGTTCAGGGGGAATGGCGCGAGCGTCATGCCTTCCAACGTCGTAACGACGAGGCGATCGAACGTGCAAGGGAAACCGAGCGCCGCAGCCGCACCCACGGCCTCGTCGCCGATGAAATGGCGCTGGAGCGTTTCTTTGACGATCTCCTCCCCGCCTCGATCATCTCTGCAGGGCACTTTAATCGCTGGTGGAAGAACGAAAAGCGCCAGAATCCTCACCTCTTGGATTATCCTCCTGAGCTTCTTCTTCCTCGAGGCCTGGGCCAGACCGGAGAGGGCTTCCCCGACCATTGGCAGCAGGGAGAGCTTCGCCTTCCCCTGTCCTATGAGTTCCACCCCGGCTCCCCCCGCGATGGTGTTTCGATGTCCATTCCCGTCGAGGCCTTGGGGCGTGTGAGCGATGAGGGTACCGATTGGTTAGTACCGGGTATGCGCGAAGAACTCATCACCGAGGCAATACGCGCACTTCCCAAGGCCAAGCGCCGCCTGCTTGCACCCGCTCCCGAAGTCGCAAAGAGCGTTGCCGCGTGGATTGATGATTTCCGAAGCGGCCGAGTAAGTGCTAGCAAAGAACTTGATAACGCGCCCTCTGCTAAGAGTTCCGCTGGTGCTATTCCTGATGAAGATCCCGCCTCGCTGAGCGCCGCTCTGGGACGCTTGGCGGCATGGGGGCAGAAAACAGGTCAGGGTCGTAGCGATAAGCGCCTGTCCAAAGCCAGCACGTCTACGCAAGACGAAGGGGGTAAAGGCCGCGATCTTTCTGCTGCTTCCTCAGCTCAAAGCTCTGATAGGTCTCCGAAATCTTCCACTCAAAATCCCGCTGGAACTCTCACCGCTACCGCACAGACTGACTGGGCATCCTTCGACGAACTTTTCACGCGTGCAATCCGCGAGCTCCGAGGTGTTGACCTGAGTGATTCTGATATCCGTACCATGCGCGACGCACTTCCCGATCACCTGCTCATGACCTTCGTTGTCCACGATCGTCAGGGACGCGAACTGGGAAGCGGAAAAGATCTGGGGTATCTCAAACGCACCTTGGCCGGTGCGACCGATAGCGCATTGCGAACGGCCGTGCGCCAGGCATTGACCGAAGCTCAAGAACGCAGCGCACATCGCTCAGATGCGGAAGCAAAGCCTGAGTCTGGGAAACACTCAAGGACTGCGTCTGGCGAGTCAAAAGCTCGCGCGCAAGGGAAGGAAGCGACGGCCTCGGGAGCAATCGATGGCAGCGAGGGCACTCCCGGAAGTGAACTTTTTGCCGACGATCTTGAGGATTTCCCAATCACCCCTTTGCCAGCCTCGATCGAATCCCAGGCACAGGGGCTCACAATTCGCGCATTCCCCGCTTTAGTCCCCCAAGGGAAGCCCGAGAATCCGCTGGCGGGTGTGCGTGTCATGGCAAATGCTTCGCAGGCAAGAAGTGAACACGGATTGGGTGTAGCAAACCTCGTCCTACGCCGCGTTCAGCTATCGACCAAGCGCGTCTCGACACGTTGGAGCGGACGCGAGGCACTCATGCTGACCTCAACTCCCTATCGAAGTACTGAGGCTCTGATCGCAGATGCGCAGTGGGCAAGCGCGCGTACGCTCACGGTGTCTCTGAGCGGAAATCAAGGGCTGTGGACGATACGTAATCGCTCGAGCTTTGACGACCTTTCCCAGCGCGTGAGGGATCTGCACGAAGACCAGGTTTATTCGATTATTGAAGTCGTTGTGCGTGCGATGGAATCCTGGGCGCAACTACAAGACACCCTTGCGACTGCGGATGCACAGGCCTATTGCACACTCCGCGAGGATGTCGAAAGGGTCGCGCATTCCCTGGTATTTGATGGATTCATTGCAGCAACACCTATTGAGCGCCTTCGTAATCTTCCGCGATACATTCAGGCTCAATCTTTACGCGTCCGTAAAGCGTTGCGTTCACCTTCCGATCTTGCCCGTGACGAGAGTTCTGTCCAGGCCCTAGCGCAGGTCGATGACGAGCTCAATGAACTTCGCGAGCTCATGGATACGCGTCCTTTCGACGCGCGCCACGCCAGTGCATTTGAAGAACTTTTGTGGATGCGTGAGGAGCTGCGCGTTTCTCTATTTGCGCAAGAGCTGGGGACCGCCCGCAAGATTTCACCTCAACGCATGTTGGCAACGATTGATCGTCTTCACGAGGCCCTATGAAGCGTGACGACGCACGCGCAATGGCACGTGAATTGATGGATCACCACGGCTTAAGAGACTGGTCTCTGCGATTTGATCGTGCGCGTAGACGCGCGGGGGCATGCGTCCATACACTTCGCGAAATTCGCCTTTCGGGGCCGTTGGTTGACCTCTACGATGCGGAAACGGTACGTGGAGTCATCCTGCACGAAATTGCCCACGCCCTAGTTGGCGCCTCACATCATCACGATGCGATCTGGCAGGCGAAAGCTCGCCAACTTGGCGCCCCCGATAGCGCGCGTTTATCGGCATACTTGCCCTCACCTCGGCCATCATGGGTGGGAGTATGCCCAGTGTGTGGAACACGGCGGGAACTCTATTCGGCTCCCCGACGGGTCACCTCTTGCGGTGTGTGTTCACGCACTTTTGATGCCTCGCGAATCTTTATCTGGTCCTACAAAGGACAACCTCGTCAACCCGGCGGACAGTACGCGCGCCAACTACGCAGTTTGACACGACTTCGACATCCAAATGAATGACGATGCGTAAACGTACTGACGAGCGTTACCATATGTCCATTCACCCGATCACTTTTGCTGAAGGACGTATACATGTCTGCCTCCACCCCATTCGATGACGGCGCAACGACCAACACTGGCGAAGAACGCGAAAATCTGACCTGGCAAGAGTTCGGCGACGCCGCACGCGAGCTGGCACAGCAGATCGTGAATTCCGGGTGGAAGCCCGACCTGATCGTTGCAATTGCGCGCGGCGGGTTGATCCCCGCTGGGGCAATTGCCTACGCAATGGGTGTGAAGGCCATTGGAACCATGAACCTTGAGTTCTACACCGGTCTGGGTGAGACTCTGGATGAGCCTCAGGTTCTCCCTCCGCTGATGGATGTTTCGGCTTTGGACGGCAAGAAGGTATTGGTTGTCGATGATGTCGCTGACTCGGGTAAGACCCTGAAGAAGGTTATGGAACTGATCGACGAAGACGGACTGAGCCTTGATGGTAAGACCCACGCAAAGGTCGACGCTCGCTCGGTTGTTATTTATAAGAAACCCGTCTCGATCATCGAGCCGGACTACATCTGGCGAAAGACCGCTCTGTGGATCAACTTCCCCTGGTCAGTTTTGCCTGTGGTCGAGGCCGAGTAACACTCAACTTCGAGCATAAATAATACGGGACTGCGCGCTGCTCGCAGTCCCGTTTCATTAAACGACCGGTATTTTCCAATCGATGCCGGTTACACCGCAATGAGTGGCACATAACTCCCGCTTAAGTCACCTCCCGACACCTTTGGTCTTCCGCGATCGCAGGTCTCAAACAAATACGCTGCAGCCCCGCACGCCCAGCGGGAATCCTCACTGGCACGACGAATCACAACCGGAAGCACTTCCCCCGGAGACCCAACAGTGAAGAGCACATCCTCAAAGAGGACTGCCCACTCCGAGGAAAGAATCCGCACTGCGCTTCCGTCAAGGACGATGTGATCAATTTTGGTCATTTCGCTGAGCTGCTCCAGACACATCGCAAGGTTGCGAACGAAGCCCAGCACCGCCTTCCGGCAGGCTAGGTCCCCGCCCTGCGCCATACGAATCAGCTCTTCGATATCACGGGGCCGATCGGTATCGTCAGCACTCATACGGGCAGCGCGTGCCTGCCCAATAATGGCTGAGGGAACCAAGGATACACTGGCACATCCATAATGCCCCTGTGCGCATACCGCATTGCTTCCCTCAAGACGAAGGTGAGCAATTTTTCGGTAATCGCCAGCGGGATCAGGGCAAATTGCGCCGTTCTTCACTTCGACGTAGCAGACATTTTCCGCGATCTGAACGATCAGGAAATTATCCAAACGCTGTCCGACACCGTATATGGCTTCGTAGGTTGCCAGTCCTTCAAGACTGTTGATGAGAGAAAGCGGAAGTCCGCCTTGGCCAGAGATCGAATCGAGTAGAGGAAAGTCCAACCATCCAAGCTCTTCGACAGTGCACCTTCGCCCATCGATCACTTTCCCACCGAGGGATAGGCCAATCCCCTTGATGTCCCCATATGAACGAACGCTTTCTGCCATTTCTCTGCAGAGAGTGTTAATCATGGCAAGGATGGCATTCGCATTATTTACAACGATTCGCGCACGCTCTTCACGCACACGCCCAGAGCGATCCATGACAACGGCATGAACCCTTCCAGGTAAGAGCGCAATTCCAACAGCACACTCATCAGAGCGTTTGAAATGCGGTATGTGAATTGGCGGTCCCGGAGGGTCGGCAGTTTTCTTATGAATATCGTATGGCTCCATCGCGCACCCCTTGGCAACTTCTTCGTCACCTGGACACGAGCGTATCCAGCGCGCTCAGTGTATACCACGACCACCTACAATTGCCCGGATTTCAACATCATTGGGCAAACCAAGCACGCATATAACCATAAACATTCGCGTTGCCATAAACCGAGCAATCATTACCGTGCCCCGCAAGCGCCCCCTGGTTGGGAACATAGGGCGTGTAGTTGTACAAACTGGCGGTTGCACGATTAGCTGGAGTGATCTCAACGGAGGTGCATTCTTCGGCAGGACCGTAGCGGGCCTCGACCCTTTCTCCCGCACGGAAACGGAAACGCTCAGGCTTCACTCGATAGATCGCAAACTGGCGCGCGGCGTAATAGACCTGCCGCTGAAAACCTGCATAGTCCGGATCACAGGTCGAGTTATCCGGGCAGGCATATCCCATCGCGCTGGGATAGCTAAACCACTGAAACATTCCACCCGACGCGTAGATCAGACCCTGCTCTTTTTGCAGCGTCACCAACAAAACTTGCGGGTTTACTCCACATGAACGTGCCGACTGACCAATAATTTGCGCAGCGTTTTCCTCTTCACCGCCCTGGTATCCCCATTGGCAATACTCATCAGCAGGGAAAGTCTCGGTGATGGCTTTGAAGTCCTTTAGACACGGAACATCCTGGTCGTTCACCCGTCCCGCGCGGCAGCCCTCCCCTTTTTCGTTGATAAAAGCAGCAATCTGCTCGTCATTCATAGCGCGCGAGTCATCCAGCACGGCATCAGACATGATGTTTTCCGGGTCAAAACCCGAGTAGTCCAAAGGGATTCCGCGAGGCGCCTCAGAAGCTGTTTCTTGCGGCTGCTCTTGCGGCGTTGTGTCCGTACAGCCGGCTATCCCAATTGTCGAGGCCGCCGCTACACAAAGTGCGACAAGCGCGCCTATGCGCTTGTTTCGTTTCGTCACCGAGTTGTGCTCCTCATGATGTACTCAATGATGGCTGGAGTGCAGTTCTCAATGGTCTCACGAGTGGCCTCGAAATCAGAATAATCTCCGTACCAGGGGTCGGGAACATCGAGGTTGCGCACGCGACCGAGTTCTCCTTCGTCCACCTCGAATTCACGGAACATGCGAATCTTCGGATCAGGTCCGCCTGCAAGCCTTTCGAGGGCGCGAAGGTGCGAGGAGGTCATCGCAAGAATCAAGTCCCAACGTTGAAGCTCCCCCACCTCGACTTGGCGGGCTCGATGCGAGGGCACGCGGTACCCTCCCTCTCGCAGTGCTCGGGCAGCGCGAGAGTCGATCCCGTGTCCATGTTCCTCATCGCTGATCCCGGCCGAATCAACCACAACATCAAGCCCGCGCTGTTCGACGGCTTCACGCAGGATTTCTTCGGCCATGACCGAGCGGCAAATATTGCCGGTACACACCATAAGGACGCGATAGGACACGGGATCAGCTCACTTGCAGAAAAGTGAGAGGTAGGCGCAAATCGCCTCGAAGGAGTGGTATGCGGCCTTCTCACCATTCATGTGGAAGTCCTCGTCAGCACCTTCTCCCGTCAGATCCGAAATCGCGCGCAGGCAGATCCAATCCACGCCGTTGGACCAGCACACCTGGGCCATGCCACAGGTTTCCATGTCAACAGCCAGCGCATCGGGGAAGCCTGCGCGAATACGGGCAACGACCTTTTCCGAGGCGAAGGAGTCGCCGGTAACGATGCGGCCGGTGCGCACGTGGTGCGGCTGGGCATCGTTGAGGCCCGCGAGCGCGTCGATCGCGCGCTGCGAGGAGTGGTAGTCGACGGGCATACGCGGAATCTGACCCAACTCATAGCCGAAAACAGTAGCGTCGGCATCGTTGTAGATCGTGGCAATCGCTCCCGCAATGTCGCCCACTTGGATTCCGCCCTCAAGACCGCCCGCGGTGCCACCCGCGATCACGATCTTCGGGGTGGCCAGGGTCAGGCCTCGGGCCACTGCTGCTGCTGCGTTCGCAATGCCAACACCCGAGGTGATGACGACGACGGTGTGGCCTTCGAGCTGACCAAGGGCATAGCTCTGCTGGTGATGACCTTCGGCGCCCACAACAAGGGTTTCAACCGCGTCAGAACCAGGAAGAGGCGCAAGAGCATCCAAGAAAGGCTGGGCTTCCATCACCATCGCGCACTGAATGAAGGCGTCGACCTCGGGAAGCTGACGCGAAGGGGTCAAGGTCAGGGACATGAGTACCTCTCTGAGAAGTGTCTGGGGGCCGTCAGGTCTGAATAATTACTTTGCTGCCGCGGCGTCATCCTGTGTGACAACCAGCCACTTATCGCGGTGATTCAGGAACTCGCGAACGGCTTCCTGCGCGCCTTCTAGGGAGTGGTTTGCACCCCAGCCGCACTGCACCTCATTTGCCGCAGGAACTTCAGTGGCATTGAGGATATCTTCGAAAGTCGCCTGCAAGATAGGCAGGAACTCGTCAGTCTCAACGCCCAGGAGGAGAGCATAGAAGCCGGTCTGGCAACCCATGGGGCCGATATCGATGAGCTTATCGGTGTGGTTGCGCATCAGTTCAGCGCTGAGGTGCTCGATGGAGTGAACCGTGGGCATCTCAAGGTGTGCCTTATTGGGCTGGGTAAAGCGGACGTCGTACTTGATGAGGACATCGCCGCCGGGAAGAGTCTTCCGATCTGCAACGCGGACGTAAGGGGCAAGGACAGTGCGGTGGTCGAGGTTAAAGGACTCAACATTCATGCGTTCACTCATAAAACCCAGTTTATCGGGATTTAGGTGGCGTGCTCGGACGAGTCTCGGATACCGCACGTTGTGTAGAACACCATCAATGATGCGCTTTTCCCTGAAAACTCCGCTTCATTGCAGCGAAGCGAATGAGTGATCACCGTCGTTCATCTCCAGTTTTTTCAGGCACAATAGAGGCATGGATCTTCAGCCGTCGATTGATGTCACTTCTCCCGATCAGTACAGCGCAGGCACCCCTACACCTGCAGCCATTGTCGCCGGTGAAGTTCCCGCCAGCGAGGCCCCTCGCCCGCTCTCCGCTTTCGACATGTTTTCAATCGGTATTGGCCCCTCTTCTTCACACACGGTCGGTCCGATGCGTGCGGGCCTAGCCTTCTCTACAGAGTTGTGTGCGCTTCCCGATTATTCGCATCTGTCTCACGTAACCATTGACCTTTTTGGCTCCCTTGGCGCAACCGGACGAGGTCACAACACAGACCGTGCGGTACTACTGGGATTAGCGGGATATGACCCTGAAACCGTGTCCATTGAAACAGTCGAGAGTCTGATTCCCCAGATTGCTTCCAGCGGCCGTCTTCCTTTTGCGGGTGGCCGGGAAATTCCTTTTGATATCGAGTCTGATATCCGTTTTCTTCCACGCACGGTCCTGAGCTACCACGTCAACGCGCTCACAATCACCGCTTACGCAGGCGAGAGCCTGGTCCTTGAGCGCACCTACTATTCGGTGGGTGGCGGCTTCGTCATGGCCCAGACGAATAACGATCCTGAACACCCCGAGATCGCATCCTTGGCCTCTGCACAAGAGACGACGGGAATGTGTACGCCCGCGCCCTATCCCTTCTCGACGGCCGCACAGCTTTTGGCGCAATGCGCACGCTCAGGCCTATCCATTGCCGAGGTTGTTCGCGCAAACGAGCTTTCTGCGCGTTCCGAGGTGGCCTTGGATGCCTATCTCGACCAAATCGCGCACACGATGTTCCACGCGATTGAGGCGGGGATTTCCTCCACCGGTATTTTGCCCGGTGGATTGGATGTTCCTCGGCGGGCGAATGCCTTGGCCGCACAATTGCGCGCGCGTGCCGAGAAGGCTTTTTCGGCGAGTGAGCGCCGAGGCTGGGCCGGGGTTATGCAAGATCCCCTGCGTGCCATGGATTGGGTCAACCTCTACGCGCTGGCGGTGAATGAAGAGAATGCGGCCGGGCACAGGATCGTCACCGCGCCCACCAATGGCGCAGCCGGAGTGATCCCCGCAGTGTTGGGCTACCTCGTTGCTTTTTGTCCCGAGGCCGGAGCAAGTTTCCCTGACTTCTCCCCCTCGAATTTGGCTGGGATTTCAGAGCTTCCTCTGGACGAGTCGTCAGAGTCAGCCAGTTGTCGTCGCGCATCGATTCACGAGTTCTTATTGGCCGCGACTGCGATTGGCGCTTTGATCAAGACGAACGCATCGATTGCCGGTGCTGAGGTTGGCTGTCAGGGAGAGGTCGGCTCGGCCTCGGCAATGGCGGCTGCAGGGCTTGCTCAGGCTCTGGGCGGCACCCCTCAGCAAGTGGAGAACGCTGCCGAGATCGCCATGGAGCATTCTCTGGGATTGACCTGCGATCCTGTTGGCGGGCTTGTTCAGATCCCCTGCATTGAGCGCAATGCGATCGCTGCTGTTAAGGCAATTAACGCTGCTCGCATGGCCCTGTGGGGCGATGGCCGCCACACCGTGTCCTTGGATGTTGCGATTGAGACAATGCGTCAGACAGGAAACGACATGCTCTCAAAGTACAAGGAGACCTCAGCGGGCGGCCTGGCCGTCAACGTTGTGGAGTGTTGATCTCCGCTTCTTCGCCGCTTCCGCTCAGTGCGGACACAACAGCTGCTGCACCTTCCTCAGCCTCACGCTTCTTGCGGTTCTTATGGGCGAGGAACCATAGGACTGCGGTCGCAATGAGCACGGCGATAATGCCAACGACAACAGCGATCATCCAGGTCTGAACGACAGCGGGCTCAACATTGGCCGATTCTTCTGCGACCTGCGCATCGTCCATGGGGACGCGTTCACCGGTAACCAAAAGACGGTGAGTGTTGATGCCGTATGGAGTACAGGTGATCAGGGTTGCAAGGTCTTTTCCGGCAACCTTGTTCAGGGTTTCTGTTTCGTTCGGAAGAACGGTTCGGATGTCGGTGACCTTGTATTTCAGGTGACGCCCTAAGACTTCGATGTAGAAGACGTCGCCGAGTTCGACGCGGTTGAGGTGGTCGAACATGGTTGCGCTTCCCAGTCCGGAGTGGCCGGTGAGGACCGTGTGGGTTCCTTCGCCGCCGACGGGGAGCGCGGTTCCGAAGAGGTGTCCAACGCCTTTTTCAAGAGTTGAGGTTTCGGTGCCGTGATAGATCGGAAGGCTGATATCGGCCGAAGGGACCTTAACGGTTGCCATCACGGGGTTCACGTTAAGTTGTGAGAGGTAATCGGTGTATTGGGGAGTGTTGGGCCGCTGAGATTCCAACCAGGGGTCAAGGATGGGTGCTTCGGCGGCTTGGCGGTTGTATTCGTCAGCGCGTGCGAGTTCGTCTTTCAGTACATCGGGACCAAGGTTGGTTTGTTCGGCACTGAAGGCCTTGGCAATGCGCTGTTGCTCGACGTTGTTCTGATAGGTCGCGATAACGGGGTAGAGCAGGACCAGGATTCCGAGGACCAGCAGGATTGGGGGGAGGATGGTGAAAAGGCGACGGCGGCGTTGTGCCTTGCGAATGCGTTGATCACGTTCTTCCACAGTTTCAGGTGCCTCCTGAACCTGGGTGCTTGAGAGGCTGTCGTCTGCGTGGATCTCGTTCTCACTCATGAGTCGCCTTTTAAATGGGGTTGCGTTGATTGTATAGAAACGGGTGCGGGAAGACCCACGGGTCTTCCCGCACCCAGCTAAATCTCACTTAGAGATCAGTCGTTTTCCTTGCGACGCTTGTTCGCAATGGCGATGGCACCAGCGCCGATAACAAGTGCGGAGCCAGCTGCGATCAGCACGCCCACACCGGCAGCACCGGTAATGGGCAAGCGGAATCCACCATTGTGAGGAGCATCCTTGACCGTGGTCTCCAGGGTGTAGTGGTTATCAGCGGTCGAGTTGGTCTCGAGGACTTGGAAGGCGATCGGGCGAGTCTGGAGCTCGAAGCCTTCGGGAGCCTTGGTCTCAACGAGGCAGTACCAACCGGGGTTGGTGACCTGCTTGTTGTTTGCCCAGTCGTTGTTGCGCAGGCCATCGATGGTGACCTCACCGTTTGCGTCGGTCACGTAGGTGGTAACACCAGCGGGGCTCAGCTTCTTGTCCAGGGTTGCGTCAACCGGGTCGAAGTTCTTGGTGGGAGTGCTCTGAGGCGTGCACTGGTACACCTCGAACTCTGCACCCTTGAGCTTCGCGCTTGTATCTTCTGCGGAAACCTTGGTGATCTTCACCTTGCCGAACTTGGAGACAACCTCGGAGTTCGGGTAATCCGGCG
>CAKAPY010000009.1 GCA_916719935.1 uncultured Actinomyces sp.
CATAACCCCGTGGCCCCCATCATTTTGGCGGGCGTCATTGTCGTTCTTGTCGCGGTTGTTTCGTTTGTTGTGCGTTCGCTCAAGTCGTCACGCACACACAGTGAAGTACCCCCATCGACCTCCGTTGTCTCAGAGGCTTCGCTTCCGCAAGCTCGGGAAAGTGAAGCCGAAGGCGCGCAGCGTTCCCGAGATGGTCCTGCAGCGCAAACCGCTGACCACTCCGAGGCTGGCGCCCCTCATGCGGAGCGCGTGTCTTTGCAGGAGGAAACCCCGGCCTCGGGAATTGAGGAGGCACGCCCGGAAACCACTTCTGTTGAGGTCCCCGAATCCATTCCTTCACGAATGGGACGTCTTCGTGCACGCTTGGCACGTTCGGGAGCTTTGGGCAAATCCCTTCTTTCTTTGCTCTCTCGTGGCGATCTATCTGCCGCGGACTGGGAAGAGATGGAAGATTCTCTTCTTGTCGCAGATTTGGGCTTGGAAGCAACCGATGAATTGATGGAAGCCCTTCACACACGAGTGAAGGTTGAGAACACTTCAGATCCGCAGGTTGTGCGTGCTCTTTTGCGCGAAGAACTGCTCAAGCTTGTTGATCCCGATATGGACCGCTCTGTGAACTTAGCGCTTCGAGACGTTGACGGTGTTCAGGTCCCTGCAACCATCTTGATGGTTGGTGTTAACGGAACCGGCAAGACGACAACCACTGGAAAAATGGCACGCATTTTCCGCGCCGAAGGACATGAGGTCCTGCTGGGGGCTGCCGATACCTTCCGCGCTGCTGCAGCTGAACAGCTTGAGACCTGGGGAAGTCGCGTTGGCGTTGATGTTGTCCGTTCTGATCGTGAAGGTGCTGACCCGGCGTCCGTTGCATTTGAATCGGTTGAAGAAGGCATTCGACGGGGCTGTGATGTCGTCATGGTCGATACCGCGGGCCGACTCCAGACGAAGTCTGCGCTCATGGACGAGCTGGGTAAGGTCAAGCGCGTGATGGAAAAGCACGCTCCAGTCAGTGAAGTCCTTCTGGTGCTGGATGCGACGACCGGTCAAAACGGTCTTCGACAGGCCGAAGTGTTCGCTGAAGTCGCTGGAGTAACAGGTATTGTCCTGTCCAAGCTGGATGGCTCTGCTAAGGGCGGAATCGTTGTTTCAGTCCAGCGAGCATTGGGGGTTCCCGTCAAGTTTGTGGGACTTGGAGAGGGGCCGGACGACCTTGCCCCCTTCGATCCCGAGTCCTTTGTTGATGCAATCGTGGGCTAGAACCCACTACCCTTGACATTTAGTTATTTAGAAATTGTGCTCGTGAGGAGTAGTCATAGTGGCTTTCTCGGATCTTTCTGATCGTTTGACCGCGTCCTTTAAGAGGCTCCGTTCGCGCGGAGTCTTGACGGAATCTGATGTCGATCAGACTATTAGCGAGATTCGTCGTGCCCTGATCGATGCCGACGTTGCCCTTCCTGTCGTTCGCCAGTTCACCACTCAGGTTCGCGAGAAGGCATATGGAGCGGCTCGCTCCCGCGCGCTCAACCCCGGTCAGCAGGTTGTCCGCATTGTTCACGATGAACTTGTTGAGATCCTGGGTGGCGAAACCCGAGAGCTGCATTTTGCTCAGCGCGGCCCGACAGTTTTCATGCTCGCAGGTCTGCAGGGTGCAGGTAAGACGACTTTGGCCGGAAAGCTTGGTAAGTGGCTGCGCGAAGAGGGAAAGAGCGTTCTGCTTGTCGCCTCTGACCTTCAGCGACCCAATGCTGTCGGCCAGCTTCAAATTGTCGGTGAGCGCGCGGGCGTTCAGGTGTGGGCACCCGAAGCGGGTAACGGTGTTGGCGATCCGGTTCAAGTGGCTCGTTCCGGTTTGGATTATGCGATCACTCATGGCATCGATGTTGTGATTGTCGATACCGCGGGCCGTTTGGGTGTCGATCAAGAGATGATGGATCAGGCGATCGCTATTCGCCAGGCCGTCAATCCGCACGAAGTCATGTTTGTCCTTGACGCCATGATCGGTCAGGATGCGGTCAATACCGCAACCGCATTCCGTGACGGTGTTGGCTTCACCGGTGTCGTGCTCTCCAAGCTTGATGGTGATTCCCGAGGCGGTGCCGCCCTTTCCGTGCGTGGCGTGACGGGTGCTCCGATCCTCTTCGCCTCGACGGGTGAAGGTTTGGACGACTTCGAGCGTTTCCATGCCGACCGTATGGCGTCTCGAATCCTCGATATGGGCGATATCATGACGCTCATCGAGCAAGCCGAAAAGCGCTTGGATGCTGAAGAAGCTGAGAAGATGGCCAAGAAGGCCATGTCTGGTGAGCTCACGCTTGACGACTTCCTTAGCCAGCTTCAGCAGGTCCGCAAGCTCGGGTCGATGAAGAAGGTTCTGGGGATGATCCCCGGAATGGCTCAGATGCGTGATCAGCTTGAGAACTTCGATGAGCGCGAGGTTAATCGCGTCGAAGCGATTGTCCGTTCAATGACTCCCGCTGAGCGTGCCGATGTCTCGATTCTGAATGGCTCTCGTCGCTCGCGCATCGCCCGTGGTTCAGGAGTGACGGTTGCTGAGGTCAATAACCTAGTCAAGCGTTTTGAAGCCGCAAAGACGATGATGGGGCAGATGGGACAGATGGGTCCGGGAGGAATGCCCGGATTTGGTTCGATGCCCGGCAGCGGTGGTAAGGCGAAGCAAAAGGCCCAGGCTCGTAAGGATCGTGCTCAGCGTGCACGCGTTGCGAAGAAGGCGCGAAGTGGTAACCCGGCGAAGCGCCGTCAGCAGGAATTGGAGGCGATGCTTCCTCGCGAACAGCGTCCCTCAGCTCCGGCGGGGTCCGCGTTCGGTGTTACTGAAACACCCGCGCAGGCGCCCAATGCACCGCGCCCGACCTTGGATGATCTTCCCGAAGATATCCGACGCATACTCGGCCGAGGCTGATGTATTTCGACGGGCATCTTTTTACTGATTCAGGTTGGGTCAGGGGTCAGTGGAATTTAACTCCAGTAATCTCGCCCGTTGATGAGATCCCTGCCTATTCGCGAGTTCTGAGTGGGTGGGCTGCGCCCGCATTCGCAGATGTTCACTGTCACATCGGTGTTGGCGCAGCTGCAGCGTCTCTTGACCGCGCTCAACAACGTGAACAACTCGATGCCATGCTTCGCGTCGGCGTGACTCTTCTGCGCGATTGTGGATCTCCCGTTGACACTTCGTGGGTCAGTGATGAGCCCCGATATCCGACTCTCATTCGCTGTGGTCGTCACATCGCTCGGCCAATGAGGTATATCCGAGGTCTTGCGCGTGAGCTCAGTGATGTTCGTGAGCTGCCAGATATTGCGCGTGAAGAGTGTGCGCGCGGCGACGGTTGGGTGAAGATCGTTGGCGATTGGATCGACCGCAGCGGGGGAGCAGAGGCTGACCTTGAGCCCCTGTGGCCTCGCGAAATCCTTATCGAGGCCGTCGCCGGGGTCCACGAGGCCGGAGGTCGCGTGGCGGTCCATGCCTTTTCTTCGCGCGTCATCGATGACCTCATTGAAGCAGGCGTTGACGATATCGAACATGCCAGTGGCATGGATAAAGATCAGATCTGCGAAGCGAAAAAGCGTGGGATCGCGGTATCTGTCACCATGCTCCAGCGTGAATTGTTCAAGGGATTTTCTGAGCAGGCGGCACGCAAATATCCGCGATATTCAGCAACAGTGAATACGCTGTGGCAGCGCAGATACGAGCAGGCTCAAGAGCTCTTTGACTCTGGAGTTACGGTCTTACCCGCAAGTGATACGGGGGGCTACCAACAACCTGGAAGTATCCTTGCGGAACTGCGCGCCTGGGGCGAACTCGGGTTGAGGCCTCGCGAAATTCTCCAAAGGGCAACGCTGGAAACGCGCCGCTATCTTGGAGTTGACGAAGGGCTCGTTGGAGGAAGCGCTGATCTCATCGGATACTCAGCTTGTCCCGACGACATTGATGCGCTTCTCGCACCCCTTTGGCTGTGTCGAGGCGGAGAGCTTGTTGCACTTTCTTCAGCGTCTTCGCCTGAGCGGTGACCAAGACCACCGTGAATTGGCTGAGTCCGGCGCCGATTGGCTTGGAAAGACCGGCTAAAACTGGCATAATTAATCGCTGTACTCGACGTGCGAAGAGCCCTCTCATCTGAGTTCGTCGCGTCCCGGGATAATCATCGTCTGTGTTTCCCTACCTGGCGTATGTCTATTCCACACCGATTTGAAACAGGAGTGACCACAACAGTGGCAGTTCGCATTCGTTTGAAGCGCATGGGCAAGATCCATGCACCCGTTTACCGTGTCGTTGTCGTTGACTCGCGCAAGAAGCGTGACGGACGCGTCATCGAAGAGGTCGGTCTGTACGATCCGACCCCGAACCCCTCGACCATCGAGATCAAGTCTGACCGCGTTCAGTACTGGCTCGGCGTTGGCGCACAGCCTTCGGACCAGGTTCGTAACCTGCTGGTCCTGACCGGTGACATCGCTCGCTTCAATGGCAAGGCAGACGCAGTGTCCCGCGTGCAGTACGCAGATGCCGATAAGGCAGCCGCGGCTGCTCAGGCGATCAAGGACGCCGAAGCCGCTGCTGAGAAGCGCAAGGCAGACGCCTCCGCCAAGAAGGCTGAGGAAGAAGCTGCTCGCAAGGCTGAAGAGGAAGCCGCACAGGCCGCTGCCGCTGAAGAAGCTGCAGAAGAGCCCAAGGCTGAAGAAGCCGGCGAGGAAGCCTGATCATGCTCGCTGATGCACTCGAACACCTGGTCAGCGGAATCGTTGATCACCCCGAAGACGTGCGGGTTTCTTCTCGCAATATGCGTCGCGGGCAGATGCTTGAGGTTCGTGTGAACCCTGAGGATCTGGGGCGTGTCATCGGCCGCGGAGGTCGTACGGCCCGTGCGCTGCGCACGGTAATCAACGCGCTTTCTCCCCGGGGAAACGTCCGCGTTGATGTCGTTGACACCGACCGCGAGTGACAACTTAGTGATCTCAAACGGGGACCTGGCTTAAACAGGTCCCCGTTTGGCATACCCCCGAAAAGGATTCATCCCATGCTCATGACGGCAGCACAGATCGGACCCGCACACGGACTGCGTGGGGAAGTCATTGTGGATATTCGAAGCGACGATCCGCAGCTTTTTACCCCTGGAGAAAGCTTCTCGACCTCGAATGCGGAGTTTCCCATGCTCACGCTATCTTCAATTCGTCAGCAAAAAGATCGTGTGATCGCTCTTTTCGATGAGGTTTCAAGCCGCGAGGACGCCGAAGCATTGCGCGGTGCTCGTCTGCTTGTCGATGAGAGGGAAGAAGAAGACGCATGGTACCCGCACCAGCTCAAGGGCCTGCGCGCAGTTGATCCTCAGGGAAATGAACTGGGCGTGGTTAAAGGGTTTCAAATGGGTGCCGCTCAGGATCTCCTATTAGTAAAGACCTCCGCAGGCACTGTCATGGTTCCCTTCGTCCATCAACTTGTTCCTACTGTTGATATCCCAAACGGTACTGTGACGATCGAGCCGCTCCCCGGGCTTTTTGACGATCAAGCCATCGAGGCCCGCTGAGGAAGAGGAAGCCTATGCGTATCGATCTGCTGAGTATTTTCCCGCAGTACTTTGCTGCGCTTGACCTCTCTCTTATGGGGAAGGCGCGTCAAAGCGGCCAGTTGGACATTCACGTCCACGACCTGCGTTCGTGGACTCATGATCGCCATCGAACGGTTGATGACACCCCGTATGGTGGGGGTGCGGGTATGGTCATGAGGCCTGATGTCTGGGGAGAGGCGCTGGACACCGTCATCGGAGCAGAGCCCGGAAAGTGCGTTCTCGCAATCCCCACACCTTCGGGAATCCCTTTTAACCAGAAAAAAGCTGAGGAACTTTCGCATTTCGATCGAATCATCGTTGCGTGCGGACGTTACGAAGGCATCGATCAGCGCGTTGCTGATCACTACCGTGACCGTGGCATCGTGGTTGAAGAATTCTCCATTGGGGATTACGTCCTCAACGGTGGGGAAGTGGCAGCCTTGGTCTTGGTTGAAGCCGTTGGCCGCTTGATCGACGGAGTGATTGGGAACCCCGACTCTCTGGTTGAAGAATCCCACAGCGGTATTGGCCTCTTGGAATACCCGGTTTACACAAAGCCGCAAGAATGGCGCGAGCACCAGGTTCCCGATGTATTGATGTCCGGTGACCACGCAAAGATCGATCGTTGGCGTCTAGATCGCAGTCTTGAACGAACAGCACAACGACGTCCGGATATCGTTGCCCGTATAGCGCGCTCTTCGGCTGATCAGCTGAATACCCGGGACAGGGAAGTGCTGGCGGAAAACGGTGTGTTGATGCGCGAGGGGCGCGTTGCTCCCGTTGAGATTCGCGCCGCGCTCCCTGACGAGGCCGAGCGAATTAGTGAGCTTGCGAGCCTCACTTTCCCCATGGCACCTCCGGACTTTATCCCTGAGGAAGATGTTCAGGCTTTTATCTCTGATGGGTTGAATCCCCAGGTTTTTGCGGAATATCTTGCTGATCCCAATGTGCGCTGTTTCCTTGCGGAGAGTGAAGGCCAGCTGCTTGCCTACACCTTGATTTTCTTGCACAGTCCGAAAGAAATGCCGCGTGGAAATGGCAAGTATCCCTTGGATGATCATGCTGCCTATCTTTCGAAGTGCTATGTGCGCGAAGAGGCTCACGGAACTGGTATTGCTGGAGCGATTCTGGAGCACACGATTCGTAGTGCCAGAGAAGAAGGTGCAAGCCAAATCATTTTAGGAACACACATCTATAACGAACGCGCACAACGTTTTTATCGCAAGCATGGTTTTAAAAAGGCAGGAAGGCGTCGTTTCCGTTTGAGTGCCAATACCGAGGCCACCGACGTCGTCATGATTCGCCCCATGGAGAGTTAGCGAAATCACCGCTCTGTGCGCACACTTCTGGGCTTTCGGGGTGTTCTTTAGTACCTGAGCTGTGGCAAAATTATACGGTCTGTGTGTGGCGTAGCCTGCCGTGGGGGGCCGCCGGATCATGCAGATACGTGAAGAAACGCAGGCTTGACCTGCCGAAAAGACGTGACTGACCTGCGGCAGAAGCGTCAAGGAGTGAAAATGCAAAAGCTGGACGCCGTCGATGCAGCATCGCTGCGCGAAGACATCCCTGCTTTCCGTGCAGGCGATACCGTTAAGGTTCACGTGAAGGTTATCGAAGGT
Source organism: uncultured Actinomyces sp. (assembly GCA_916719935.1). Classification (GTDB taxonomy): domain Bacteria; phylum Actinomycetota; class Actinomycetes; order Actinomycetales; family Actinomycetaceae; genus Pauljensenia. The sequence goes on from CAKAPY010000009.1 coordinate 7,178, forward strand.
AACCGCTCACGTATCCAGGTTTTCCAGGGCGTTGTTATCGCACGCCGTGGCCACGGTGTTTCCGAAACTTTCACCGTCCGCAAGGTTTCCTTCGGTGTCGGTGTTGAGCGTACCTTCCCCCTGCACGCACCCACGATCGACAAGATCGAGGTCGTGACCAAGGGCGACGTGCGCCGCGCAAAGCTCTACTACCTGCGTGAGCGCCACGGTAAGGCCGCAAAGATCAAGGAGCACCGCTCCGGATCTGCCGAGTGACACTCGCTCGCGATATAAGCCCGGTATCCTTAAGGATGCCGGGTTTTCGCATACGTGTGAGAATTTACGGTAGACATAGGAAAGGGATCTGTTTATGAGTCGATCAGGCGCACGTGGGAGAGCCGTCCGAATGCCGGTCGCTCACGGCCCTTCGATTAAGGACATTGAACGCGAAGAACGTCGGGCACGGAAGAACCCCTTCAATTGGCTGCGTGAGCTTGCCGTAATCATCGTCTGTGCCCTGGTGATTTCCTCGCTTCTACGCGCCTTCCTTGTGCAGGTCTTTTGGATCCCCTCTGCGTCGATGCGTAATACTCTGGTTGAAAAAGACCGCATCGCTGTATCTCGCGTTTCCCACTTCACGGGAGACATTAAGCGTGGAGACGTTGTCGTTTTTGATGACACTTTGGGATGGCTTGCCAAGAGCGAAACAGATACCTCTTCGCCTTTGCGAAAAGTGGCTGAATTTACCGGATTGCTTCCGGCAGGTGGAGAACAAACCTTAGTGAAGCGAGTGATAGGTCTAGGCGGCGATCACGTGACTTGCTGTACGGCAGATGGCAAGCTTCAGGTCAATGGCGTCACGATCACCGAGCCCTACATTGCCAACCAGGGTGCGGCCTCGTCAATAACTTTCGACATCACTGTTCCTGAAGGCTCTCTGTGGGTTATGGGAGATAATCGCTCAAATTCTGCGGATTCTCGTTATCACATGGGGAATGGGCAAACCCCATACGTGCCTCAAAGTGCAGTAGTCGGGCGTGCTTTCGCAGTAATTTGGCCGAGCAAACGCCTCAGTTGGTTGGGGGATCGCTCGGTCTTCGCTGACGTCCCCGATGCCAAATGAACGCTTCCAAGCAGACTTCCTCGAGCCGCGGAGAAACACCGAAGCGCTCGTCCAAAATTCTTCCCACCCGTGAGTGGGAAGAAGAGCTCCAAGGCAGTTTCGGCGTGGTCGCTGGTATGGACGAGGTTGGACGCGGATCGCTTGCCGGTCCGGTATGCGTTGGCTTGGCTTTCGCACCTCCTACCGGGATTCCAGTCCTTCCGGGGCTCGCCGATTCGAAGATGCTCACTCTTCGGGCCCGCGAGGCATTATTCGAGCCTGTTTTTCAGTGGAGTCCCTGTATTCAAATTGGTCAGGCAAGCAATGATGAGATCGATCGTTTTGGGATTATCGCTGCGCTTCGACTTGCCGGACGGCGTGCTTTGAAGGCCGCATCCGATCGTGGTTTTCAAGCAGATCTTGTCATTTTGGATGGAAGTCACGATTGGCTGAGCGATTCTCCGGATCTATTTGATGATCTTGATGGTCCGCTTTATCCCGCAGTCTCTACACCAAAGGTTCTTACTCGTGTTAAGGCGGATGCATCGTGTGCGACGGTGTCTGCTGCTTCAGTTGCTGCGAAAGTTTTTCGCGATCGCTTGATGGAAGAATACGAGGACCCGGGATATGGATGGGCATCGAACAAAGGCTATTCTTCGGCCGCGCATGTCGATGCTTTGAAGCGTTTGGGGCCCTCGGAGCTTCACCGGCGCTCATGGCGGCTTCCGGGTGTCGAAAGCTGAATTACTCGGTCGCGCTCTAAGATAACGGGAGCAACACAGGAGGCGATTATGGCTGGCGATATCGAATCGTATGAAAACAACCTCGAACTTGAACTGTTTCGCGAATATCGCGATGTCATTGGTTTGTTCAAGTATGTCGTCGAAACTGAGCGTCGCTTCTACCTGTGTAACCACGTCGATGTGCAGGCTCGTCCCGTTGGCGGGGATATCTTTTTTGAATTGACACTGACCGATGCATGGGTCTGGGATATTTACCGTTCCTCACGGTTCGTACACTCAGTGCGCGTCGTTACCTACAAGGATGTCAACGTCGAGGAACTCAATAAGCCTGAGCTACCTCTCGCTTAAGTTGGTGTTGCTAGAGGAAAGCACGTGTCGGGTCATCCGATGCGTGCTTCATTGTCTGTTGCGCATCTCGTTGTCTCGGTGGACGCATTGTCCACAGGGCTGACACCTCATCGGTGTTTTCCACAGAATTTCATGTGAACACTTCCCTGTAATCCCTGTTTTGCAATCCTTCCTTCAGTGGGAAGGAGTTGTGTTGGACTACAGAAAATACCTCGGTCAAGCGGGGGAAGACTATGCTTGTCGTTTCATTGAAGAACAAGGACTAGAGGTTCTTGAACGGAATTGGCGCGACTCAAACCGTGGAGAGCTCGACATTCTTGCTCGCGAAGGAAATACCGCAGTCGTTGTCGAGGTTCGCACTCGCGTCGGTATCGGCTACGGTAGTGCACTCGAATCAATTGATACACGGAAGGTACTCAAACTCCGCCGGCTTGCGGCCCAGTGGGCTCGCCAGCGCAGGCTCTTCTCAAAACTGCGTATCGACATTATCGCGTTGACGGTGCCTAGAGCCTGCGGACAAGAACTGCGAGAAGGCGGAACTGTAGATTTCTTGCGATATCCCCCGAAGATCGAATGGCTCAGGGGGATCGCATGACTTCTTCGCTTGCGCGTACTCGCGCAATTGCTCTGGTGGGCCTAGATGGAAATATCGTCGACGTTGAAACGCACGTGGGCCGCGGGTTAGTGAATTTCACTCTAGTTGGGCTTCCGGATGCATCCTTAAGAGAATCGCGCGATCGTGTTCGCTCAGCGCTTCAGGCTTGTGAGTTGGAAGTTCTCGACCGACACGTGACGGTCGGACTTTCTCCCGCCGGGCTTCCAAAATCGGGCTCTGGATTTGATTTCTCCATCGCCGCCTCGATACTTCTGGCAACTTCTAAGATCCGAAGCGCAGGAGTTGCAGGTGAAGTCTTCATTGGCGAACTCGCTTTGGATGGCAGTCTGCATACTCTTCCGGGGATTCTGCCCGCGGTAATTTCGGCGCGACGATCGGGTATTACCCGAGTATTCGTTCCTCTTGAGGCGCGGAACGAAGCCCAACTCGTTCCAGGGATAGAAGTGTGCGCATTCGCGCACCTCGCGGACTTCGTCCAGGCATTCGGTGGTCAGGCAAAACGAGCGCCAGTACTTGGGCGAGTCGCTCAAGAATCGGTGCTTAAAAGCTCCGAGGAAGAAAAAATGCGAAGTGGGGGAGCAAGCGACTTTTCTCAAGTACGCGGACACAACTGCGCAATCGAGGCTGTCGCCATCGCGGCCTCGGGCGGCCATCATCTCATGATGATCGGGGAGCCTGGAAGCGGGAAGACGATGATGGCTTCCAGACTTCCTTCAATCCTTCCTAAGCTCGAGCAGAGCGATGCTTTAACCGCTAGCGCTATTCATTCGATTGCAGGGGACCTGAGTAGCGGAGAATTGCTGACAGAACCTCCATTTCAAGCTCCGCATCACTCGATGTCGATCCCTGCAATGGTCGGTGGAGGCAGCGGTCTTATCCGCCCAGGTGCCGCTTCATTGGCACATGCAGGAATTCTGTTTCTTGATGAAGCGACAGAATTTGCGCCGGCAGTTCTGGATTCTCTTCGACAACCACTGGAGTCAGGGTGGGTGCGTATCCAGCGTTCAGGCCATACGGCGCGTTACCCGGCTTCTTTCCAATTGGTGATGGCAACAAATCCCTGTCCGTGTGGGCACCTAGGCGGACGAATCCGTTCGTGTTCCTGTTCTTCCATCCAAAGGAGGCGTTACCTTGCACGTCTTTCGGGACCTCTGATTGATCGCATCGACATCACACTGTCAATGCGTGTTCCTAGCCAGGCTGATCTTGCTTGTGCATCTCACTTCACCTCACATTCACTCAAAGACAAGGTCTGTGAAGCGCGTGAACGAGCTGCTCATCGGCTCAAAGACACTCAATGGCGACTGAATCGGGATGTTGCGGGCTCGTGGATTCGATCGCTTCACCCACCTTCGGATCGCATCCTGAGCATGATCGATCGCTCAGTTGATCGAGGACAGCTCTCAATGAGGGGAGCGGATCGCTTACTGCGACTTATGTGGACCTGCGCAGATTATTCGGGAAAAAACTCGATTGGACTGGATGAGTTCTCTGCTGCTCTCCAGCTCAGGCAAGGAGGGGAGAACTATGGCATCGGATGAGACACCCGAACTACTTGACGAAATCTGGTGGAATAGCGTGAGCGAACCATCGGATGTGCACCTTGATCTTTTACGCCTACGTTTGGGAGACGAACAAGCAAAATCCTGGATTTTAGCCCCGGCTCCCGTAATGCCTCATTGCTTAAGAAACGAGGAAGAAGTATTTCGTTCCAGCTGGAAGCGCTGGCGACCGCGCGCTTTAGCTGCGAATCCACACCTTGAATTGGAAATCTTAAATAAAATCGGTGGGCGTCTTGTTCTTCCGGGCGATCCTGACTGGCCAGTTGGATTTGAAAAACTAGGGGAGGGGCAGCCTCGAATACTCTGGGTCATCGGAGAGATGCCGAAGTCCCCCTCTATCGCAATCGTTGGCGCTCGAGCCTCATCACACTATGGAAACGAAGTAGCTAGTGAACTGGCTTCAGAGCTGGCTCATCGTGGTTATGGGACAATCTCGGGCGGAGCAATAGGAATAGATACCGCGGTGCACCAGGGAAGCGTGAATGTCCGAGGGCAGACCTGCGCCTACATGGCTGGCGGATTAGGAAACCTCTACCCAGCCAGCAATAGCGACCTTTTTCGTGCGATTCTGAGGTGCGGAGGGGCGTTAGTATCCGAAGTCCCCTGCACTTTCCGCCCCGCTAAGTGGCGCTTCTTAGGCAGGAACCGCCTGATCGCCGCAGCTGCCGCTGGGGTTGTCGTCGTCGAGGCTTCGCCGCGCTCGGGTGCACTAGCAACTGCGCGTTGGGCACTTGAGATGGGGACCCCCGTTGGCGGAGTTCCCGGTTCGGTCTATTCTGAGGCTTCACGAGGCGTCCACGAACTGTTACGTAATGGCGGGATAATCGTTAGTGACTGGGCAGACGTCATCGACATGATTGGGGAGAAGCTTCCTGAAGAAAACCAAATGCCACTATTTGGGGACCCAACAGCTCCAGATAGTGGGATCGATGCGCTCGAACCGCTGATGCGCAGAGTATTTGAGGCGCTTCCGCAGAGGCGTTCAATGACGATTGAAAGAGTGGCAGTTGCTGCTGGTCTGGATGAGGAAAGCGTGAAGATTGCGCTTGTTCGACTTCAATTAGAAGGTTATGTCGCAAACGATGAGCGCGGCTGGCACCGAAGTAAAACCCCTCATCGCTAAACTGCACGGTATGGAGGAAAGACTGCTGGAGGCGTGGGAAACCTACCTGCGCGCTAATGCCACATTTTCTCCGCATACCTTGCGTGCCTATATCGCGGACTTGCATTCATTTCTTCAAGATTCCGGTACTGAAGAGGTCACAGTAGAAAACGTCAATGACGTCGTTACCTTGCGCGCAATTCGTATGTGGCTTGCAGATGAACTTCGCAAGGGGAACTCGCGGTCAACTGTGTCACGGAAGACTGCCTCGATACGCTCATTCACGGCGTGGGCGCACCGTCGGGGTTATCTCACAACTGATCCTGGGCTGCTCGTGACCAGCGCTCGCGGCGATCAGAAGCTTCCTCAGGTCCAAACAGTTTCTGACACTGAACGCCTCCTTGCATGTGCTGCGCGCCAAGCCACTGATGATCCCTCACCGACAACTGTACGAGATTGGGCAATTCTGGAGACCATTTACGCAACTGGAATACGTGTGAGCGAAGTCTGCTCCTTGGATACGACTTCGGTTGATCAACAGGGAATGACCCTTCGTGTGATCGGTAAAGGAAACAAGGAACGCATTGTTCCCTTTACTCGAACTTGTCTCAACGCTCTTCAGCGTTGGCTCAATGGGCCAAGGCAAGAGCTTGCCCATCCAGAAGCAGGGAAGGCGCTCTTTGTTGGAGACAAAGGTAAACGCATCGACCCTCGCGTGATCCGAGGAATGCTCCACCGCATGTGCGCACGTGCGGGGGTTCGAGATATTGCACCTCACGCCCTTCGGCATACCGCGGCAACGCATATTTTGGGTGGGGGAGCCGATCTTCGGGCGGTGCAAGAAATGCTTGGGCATTCCTCGCTTCAGACAACGCAGAGGTATACGCATGTTGATGCCCAGCGTCTGAGTGCGATTTATCGACAAGCGCACCCTCGTGCGTAGTGTGCTCAAAGGGTTTTAAGCCGAGGGTGCCCAGTGAGCATTCGCAATGGGTTGATATATCGAGTGCGCGAGACTTTTGCGCCCCAGTGAATCTCTCCCTCTCGAATAGATGTGCTTGTCCATTCGCTCCCTAAGGGAGGAACTGACGCAATTTGCTCTCCGCGCCTCACGCTTTGGCCGGTGTGCAGCGTGGTGACCACCGGTTCGAATGTCGAATGGATCCCGCCGCAGTCAATTGAAAGAACCTTTCGACCAGCGAGCTCGGCGCTGTAGATCACCCTGCCGTCGCATGGCGATTCGATTGTTCCTTGTGGATTATTGAGGTTGAGCCATACTCCCCGAGATCCACTGAGCCAGGGCCTATCCGGTGGGTTAAAAGCTTTAACCAGGGTGAAGCCGCCTCTGAAAGGCTGGTGCCACTGCGAAGCGGAACGGGGCGGAGCGGCACCATATGTTGGTTGGACTAGAAATCCGAAAACGACGAATGCCAACAGCCCTATGTGTGTCAGCATCTTGCGAAGATCAGGAAATATCGCCATAGACCATGATCTCTTTAAAAATCGTCTGTATTCATGAGCATGCTTGAATCTGTGGAAAACACGGAGAGGGCGTACACCCTGTGGATAAAAAGTGAGCAATCACAAGCTGAATTTCGTCATTGCGCACCTTCTGAAGGCCGAATCTCCGTGACGAATACGGTAGGATTGAACAGCATTCGCTATGCGGATGACTTCGCGTGCCATTTTCCGAGCACCTCACGGAAGTGAAAGTGCCGGGGCAGTTGCGTCACGGTCCTATGGGTCGCAACGCCATGGCACCAGGGCCGAAAGGCACATTAACCGAGAAAACCGGGGGAAACCCCATGATCCCGCTCAGCGGGGAAAGGACGATGCAATGGCAATCGTCACCATGCGCCAGCTTCTGGAATCTGGCGTTCACTTCGGGCACCAGACCCGTCGTTGGAACCCGAAGATGAAGCGCTTCATTCTGACCGAGCGTAACGGCATCTACATCATCGACCTCGAGCAGACCATTGCCGATATCGATATCGCCTTCGACTTCGTCAAGGAAACTGTTGCACACGGCGGAACCATCCTCTTCGTCGGCACCAAGAAGCAGGCACAGGAAGCTGTCGCCGAGCAGGCACAGCGCGTTGGCATGCCCTACGTGAACCACCGCTGGCTCGGTGGTATGCTCACCAACTTCTCCACCGTTTCCAAGCGCCTCCAGCGCCTGAAGGAACTTGAGCAGATCGACTTCGATGATGTTGCCTCTTCCGGCCGCACCAAGAAGGAACTGCTGATGATGCGTCGCGAGAAGGACAAGCTCGCTCGCACCCTCGGTGGTATCCGCGATATGGCCAAGGTTCCTTCCGCAGTGTGGATCGTTGACCCCAAGAAGGAACACCTCGCTGTTTCCGAAGCTCGCAAGCTCAACATCCCGATCGTTGCCATCCTGGACACCAATGCTGATCCGGACGAGGTCGACTACCGCATTCCCGGTAACGACGACGCGATTCGCGCGGTTGCACTGCTGACCCGCGTGATTGCAGACGCAGTTGCTGAAGGCCTGCTTGCACGCAGCGCTGGCCGTAAGAATGCTTCTGAAGATTCCTCCGCGGTCGAGCCTCTGGCTGAGTGGGAGCGCGAGCTCCTCGAAGGTGAAGTTGCGGCTGACGAGTCCGCAGCAGAAGCCGTTGCCGAAGAGTCCGAAAAGCCTGCACAGGACTGAGCTGAGAAAGGAATTCAGTAATGGCTAATTTCACTGCCGCTGATGTGAAGGCTCTGCGCGAGAAGACCGGCGCAGGCATGATGGACGTCAAGAAGGCGCTCCAGGAAGCCGACGGCGATGCCGAGAAGGCTCTCGAAATCATTCGTCTGAAGGGCCTCAAGTCGCTGTCCAAGCGCGAAGGCCGTCAGGCATCCGCCGGCCTGCTCGCCGCGTCCGTCCAGGACGGCGTGGGCGTCATGGTCGAGGTCAACTCTGAGACCGACTTCGTCGCCAAGAACGAAAAGTTCATTGACTTCGCCAAGTCGGTGCTCGAAGCCGCAGTTGCTTCCGGTGCATCTGATGTTGACTCACTGCTCGCAGCCCCCATGGGCGACTCCACCGTTAAGGATCAGCTTGATGCTATGGCCGCTGTCATCGGCGAAAAGCTTGAGATCCGCCGCGTGATCCGCGTTGAGGGCGAGAACGTTGATCTCTACCTGCACCAGACCAGCCCTGACCTGCCTCCGCAGGTTGGTGTCTTCGTCGTCACCGACGCAGCAGGTGCAGGCGTTGCCCACGATATCGCGATGCACGTCGCCGCTTACATGCCCGCCTACCTCGATCGCGACTCGGTTCCCGCCGATGTCCTTGACAAGGAGCGCGCAACCCTCGAGAAGATCACCCTTGAGGAAGGCAAGCCCGAGCACATCGTTCCGAAGATCGTTCAGGGACGCCTCGAAGCGTTCTACAAGGACAACTGCTTGGTCGATCAGGCATTTGCCCGCGATCCTTCAAAGTCCGTCGGACAGGTCCTGCGCGAGGCTGGTGCAAAGGTCACCCAGTTCGTGCGCGTCCACGTCGGCGCCTGATTTCGTGTGATGGCCCCGCTTCTGGCGGGGCCATCGCCCTATCTCTTTCGACTCAGCACATATTCAAAGGAGAAGAATCCATGCCAGCTGCTCGTCGCGTCCTGCTCAAACTCTCAGGTGAGGCTTTCGGCGGAGGTTCCGTCGGCCTCGATCCCACGGTAGTCCGTTCAATCGCAGAACAGATCGCAGATGCCGTCCATGCAGGGATCCAGGTTGCAGTCGTCGTTGGTGGAGGTAACTTTTTCCGTGGTGCTGAGCTCTCTCGGCAGGGGCTTGACCGCTCCCGCGCTGACTACATGGGAATGCTTGGAACCGTTATGAATGCACTGGCGCTTCAAGACTTTATTGAACAATCCGGTGTTCCTGCGCGTGTCCAGAGTGCT
>CAKAPY010000010.1 GCA_916719935.1 uncultured Actinomyces sp.
CTTGGACTGGATCAGCGACAGGTCTGCGCCGTCGTCGTAGATGATCTCTGCCATTGTTAATTCTCCTTTAGTTGATCCGTAATCGAGTGGTCACCGCGGCCGATCGCCACGGCGCCCGATTGAACGAGTTCGGTGACGCCGTAGGGCTCAAGTGCCCGCAACAGCGCCTCCAGCTTGGGTAGTGAACCGATCGATTCAATAACGACCGCTTCGGGATGGACATCAACGACGTGTGCGCGGAACAAATCCACGATCTGCAGCACCGAGGTCCGGCACGTTTCATCAGCACGAACCTTCATGAGCAGCATGCGACGCTCGACGGCCTCGTCGGGGTTAAGCTCAACAATCTTCAGAACATTGATCAGCTTGCCCAGTTGGCGCTTGACTTGCTCAATGGGGGCGGTGTCCGCATCAACAATGATGGTCATGCGGGAAATATCGGGGTGCTCGGTCTCCCCCACCGTCAATGACTTGATGTTGAAGGCTCGGCGAGCAAACAAACCGGAGACGCGGGTCAGCACGCCGGGCTTGTTTTCCACCAGAACAGAAAGCGTATGCCTCATCAGTCTTCCACCTCCCAGTCGGGGGCGATATCTCGCGCGTAACGGATATCGTCATTGGGGACGCCGGCTGCAACCATCGGCCACACCATAGCATCTTTAGAAACCCTAAAGTCCAACAAAACCGGACGATCGTTAATTGACATGGCCCATTCAATGGCCTCTTCAATCTCTTCAGCATTGCGCACGGTCCGCGCGGCCATTCCATAGGCCTGAGCAAGCATCTCGAAGTTCGGGATCTGCTCACCATCTTGCGGGTTCAGGGTCGTGTTCGAGTAGCGCTCACCGTAGAACAGCGTCTGCCACTGGCGGACCATTCCCAACACGGAGTTGTTGATCAGCGCGACCTTCACAGGAATTCCGTTCACAGTGCAGGTTGCTAATTCCTGGTTAGTCATCTGGAAGGAACCATCACCATCAATCGCCCAGACGACCGATTCGGGGGCGCCCACCTGTGCGCCCATCGCTGCGGGGATGCAGTATCCCATGGTTCCCAGACCACACGACGAAATGAAGTGGGAAGGCTTTTCCAGCTGAAGGAACTGAGCCGCCCACATCTGGTGCTGGCCCACACCGGTCACGTAGATCGCCTCGGGACCGGCAATCTCAGAAAGCTTCGAGATCACCTCTTGGGGAGCCATGAGACCGTCGCTCGGCTCACTCCAGCCAAGCGGATACTTCTCACGCAGACGGTTGAGGTAACGCCACCACCCCGAAAGGTCCGGGCGCCCCAAGCGCTCGTAGGCCTCGGGAAGAGCAGCATTCAGAGCAGCCAAGGCGGGCTTCAAATCCGCAACCACGGCCACGTCTGCGTAGCGATTCTTCGACATCTCTGCCAGATCAATATCGATATGCACGATGCGTGCGCGAGGCGCGAAGGAGTCCAGCTGCCCGGTCACGCGGTCATCGAAGCGCGCACCCAAAGCCACAATCAAGTCCGCGCGCTGCAGTGCGCCAACCGCGGGAACCGTACCGTGCATTCCCGGCATCTTGAGGTTGTGCGGGTCAGAGTCGGGGAAAGCTCCGCGTGCGGGAAGCGTTGTCACGACTGCTGCGTCGGACAATTCCACCAGGGTGCGTAGTTCTTCTTCCGCACGGGCGCGGACGAGGCCACCACCGACGTAGAGCACGGGAGCCTGGGCTCGCGCGATTTCCTCGGCGGCGCGAGCAATTTGGCGGGGAACGGGCTCGAATGCGGGCTCATAGCCGGGAAGCTGCAGCTCAACCGGCCACTGGTATTCAAATTCTTCAACCTGAGCCGAACGGGTAATGTCCACGAGGACCGGACCGGGGCGACCGGTCGAAGCGATGTGGAAGGCTTCAGCCAGACGCTGAGGGATCTCAGCCGCCCGAGTAACCAGGAAAGAATGCTTTGCCAAGGGCATCGATGCCCCAACGATGTCAGCTTCCTGGAATGCGTCAGTTCCGATCAGTGATGCGCCGACCTGGCCGGAGATCACAACGATCGGGACCGAATCGATATTCGCGTCTGCGATTGCGGTCAAGGTATTCGTCGCGCCCGGACCCGAGGTCACGATCGCAACACCGACCTTGCCGCTTGCCAGCGCATAGCCTTGCGCGGCGTGTCCCGCGCCCTGCTCGTGGCGAACCAAGATGTGGTGCAGTGACGAGCTCATCAGCGGGTCATAGGTGGGAAGAATTGCTCCACCGGGCATACCGAAAACGTCGGTGACCCCCAGGGCTTCAAGGGTATTCACAATGGCCTGTGCGCCGGTCATGACCTGGCGTTGTTCTTCAGTCATCATCAGCCTTCCAGTCGGTTCTACGCTTCCGCTTCAAGGAGCGCGGTTTGCGCCGCAATTCCTTGCGCGAATCATGGGGTGTTGGCATGAAAAAATCCCCTCCACAGGTGCGGGCGCGTTTTCCTCTGTTCCCGAGGCCGAATAACGCGTAGCGCAAGTGCGCGGGGATTGTGGCGTGCGTTCCATCCGACAATTCACACGGCAGGAATCGCACGCCTGGGTACGATGACCGAGACGAGAATTCCTGAAATGCGAAGCTTCATCACGTCTCTAACCGTACGGGCTTGCGTCACCATCGGCCTTTTGATCTCACAGTGCAAGATAAATGGGACCTTGGCCTCAAAATCGAAAATTTGTCAGACGTGAGCTAACAGCAATTAGCACCATTTCCGCAGAATCTCGCGAATCGCCCATTTTGTCCTTTTCCAGAAGAGTCAGATACTGAAAACGGATAGAAAAATCCTGATCACCAGACAATGGAGCCCTCACAGTGGAGATCTTATTTACCAAGCTTGCTGATCAGCCTGTCCTGTTCTTGTTCCTCCTCATTGGCGTGGGAATGGCCTTTGGCCACATCAAGATCAAGGGCATCGGCTTGGGCGCAGCAGCTGTCCTTTTCCTTGCAATCATCCTGTCCGCATGGGCTGAAACCTACGGAATTCACCTACGCGTCACCCGAGAGCTGGGCACACTTGGCCTTGCGCTCTTCACCTTCGCTATCGGTATGAACTCCGGCGCTTCCTTCTTCCACAACATCAAGAGCGCGGTCGGACCGATCTTGGCAATGGTTGCCCTATATGGCGTATCCGCCGCCGCCGGAGAAGTTATCGGCCGCATGTGGGGAATGGACCCCGCACTCATCGCCGGCACCTTCGCCGGTTCAGTAACCAACACCCCCGCCTTGGCCGCTGCCGGCACGGCCTCAGGAAAGTTGGACCTCGCGACGGTCGGTTATTCAATTGCTTACCTCTTCGGCGTCGTCGGAATGCTCATCGCTTCTGCGGCAGCTCTTTCTTATGGCAAGCGCGATAAAGATGCCCCCTCTCCCCTGGCCAACCGTACGATTCGCGTCGAACGCGGAGACCATCCCTGCATCGGCGATATCCACACAATGATGGGTTCAAAGGTGACTTTCTCACGTCTGCGCCGAGGCGAAACCGGCCCCATCATGCGTCCTTCAATGAACGACACCCTTGACCAGGGCGACTTGGTGACCGTCGTTGGCCCGCGTGAGTTGGTTGCCCGAGTGGCAACTGAACTCGGTCACCCCTCATCGCACTCCTTGATCGAAGACCGTGCATACTTGGACTTCCGTCGCGTGACGATTTCTAACCCGAAGCTCGCCGGCCACACCGTTGAAGAACTGGGCCTGGCGGATAAGTACTCCGCAACAATTTCCCGCGTGCGCCGAGGCGACGTCGACATGATCGCTGAACCCGGACTGATCCTCCAGCAGGGCGACCGCGTTCGTGTCGTTGCACCCACCTCAAAGATGCGCGAAATTACGAAGTTCTTTGGTGACTCTGCACGAGGCCTCTCCGACCTGAACCCGATCGCCTTGGGTGTCGGCATGGCACTGGGCATTCTGATTGGCGAAATCCCGATCTTTACCCCAACCGGCGCTTACTTCTCGATCGGTTCAGCTGCTGGAACGTTGATCGTCGGCCTGGTCTTCGGACGTCTGGGACGTATCGGTCCCTTCGTGACCGCGATGCCGTTCACGGCCGGTCAGGTTCTGGCAGAGTTCGGCCTTCTGGTCTTCCTTGCACAAGCCGGTGCCAACGCAGGCGGACAGATCGAAAAGGCATTCACCTCTGGCACCTGGCTTCAGATCCTGTTGCTGGGCATGATCATGACCTCGATCATGGCCATTGGCCTGTACGTCGTCATGCGCTGGTTGTTCAAGATGGGTGGAACGAAGCTCTCCGGTCTGCTCGCTGGCGCTCAAACGCAACCTGCAGTACTTGCCTTCGCGAACTCGCGCACGAATATGGATCCGCGCGTTTCCTTGGGCTATGCACTGGTCTACCCCGTTGCCATGATCGGCAAGATCCTCGTCGCACAGATCATGGGCGGCTTGTAATCGCCTCCCCCACTGTTTTGAGCGCACTCAATCACGCCGCGCTCACAACAGCCACCGACGAAACTAAAATTTGGGCCCCGCACCAGCAGGTGCGGGGCCCAAACCCTTGTCTCAGCGAAGACCTCAGTCACGCGGCTTTTCGCGCATTTCCCAGGTCTCGATGATGTCGCCTTCTTGAATGTCCTTGTAACCCAAGGTGATACCACATTCGTAGCCCTCGCGGACCTCGGTGACATCGTCCTTCTCGCGGCGAAGCGATGCGATCTCCAAGTTGTCTGCAACAACCACACCGTCGCGGACCAAGCGAGCCTTGGTTCCACGCTTGATAGTGCCATTGCGAACAATCGAACCTGCAATGTTGCCGAACTTGCCGGAACGGAAGACCTGACGGATTTCCGCGCTGCCCAGTGCGACCTCTTCGTAGATCGGCTTGAGCATGCCCTTCATCGCGGCCTCGACATCGTCGATCGCCGAGTAGATGACGTTGTAGTACTTGATCTCGACGCCCTCGGCATCGGCCAGTTCCTGAACGCGTTCAGCCGGGCGGACATTGAAGCCAATGATGACCGCGTTGTCCACGGTTGCCAGGTTGACATCGTTCTGGGTGATTGCACCAACACCGCGGTGGATGATGCGAAGAGCAACCTCTTCGCCCACATCGATGCGCAGCAGCGAGTCTTCCAGGGCTTCAACAGCACCGGAGACGTCACCCTTAATGACCAGGTTGAGGGTATCGACCTCGCCTTCCTTAAGGACCTTATCGAAGTCCTCAAGGGAGACGCGCTTACGACGCTTGGCCAGCATGGCCTGGCGTTCTGCAGCCTCACGCTTGTCAGCGATCTGGCGGGCAGTACGGTCATCGGTGGCGACCAAGAAGGAGTCGCCAGCGCGAGGAACCGAGGTCAAGCCCAGCACTGCAACGGGGGTCGAGGGACCGGCCTCGGCGACATCGTTACCACTGTCGTCGAACATCGCACGAACACGGCCGTGCGAAGAACCGACAACCAAGGAATCACCGACGCGCAGGGTACCGCGCTGAACCAGCATGGTCGCCACTGCACCGCGGCCCTTATCGAGGTTCGCTTCGATGGCAACACCGCGGGCATCGGTATCGGGGTTCGCTTCAAGGGTCAGCGCTGCATCAGCAGTCAGCAGCACGGCCTCGAGAAGCTCACGGATACCCTTGCGCTGCTTGGCCGAGATGTCGACGAACATAACGTCGCCGCCGTACTCTTCAGCAACCAGGCCGTACTCGGTGAGCTGGGCACGAATCTTATCGGGGTTCGCGCCTTCCTTATCGATCTTGTTGACGGCAACAACGATCGGCACGCCAGCGGCCTGCGCGTGGTTGATTGCTTCAACGGTCTGAGGCATGACACCGTCATCCGCTGCAACCACAAGGATCGCAATATCGGTGACCTGCGCACCACGGGCACGCATAGCAGTGAAGGCCTCGTGACCGGGGGTATCGATGAAGGTGATACGGCGAGGAGTTCCATCCTCGGACTTCACCTGCACCTGGTAGGCACCAATGTGCTGGGTAATGCCACCGTGCTCAGAGTCGACAACGTCGGTGTGACGGATCGCGTCGAGCAGCTTGGTCTTACCGTGGTCGACGTGGCCCATGACCGTGACGACCGGGGGACGCGGCTGCATGTTCTCTGCATCGTCCAGTTCTTCGGCTTCGAGGTCGATGTCGAAGGACTCGAGCAGTTCACGATCCTCATCTTCAGGCGAAACAACCTTGACGTCGTAGCCGAGCTCTGCGCCCAGCGCTTCGAAGGTGTCCTGATCCAGCGACTGCGTGGCGGTTGCCATCTCTCCCAAGTGGAAGAGGACGGTCACCAGCGCTGCGGGATTGACATTGATCTTCTCAGCGAAGTCAGCAAGGGAGGCACCCTGACGGATGCGGATCTGCTGTCCATCGCCACGAGGAATCGAAACGCCACCAATGACGGGTGCGTTCTGCTGTTCAAACTCTTGACGCTTTGCGCGCTTCGACTTACGTCCGCGCGAGCTCTTGCCGCCACCGCGACCGAATGCGCCCGGCGTTGCGCCGCGGCCGCCACCGCGACCACCGCGCGGCGGAGCGAAACCGCCACCGGCATTTGCTCCGGGAGCACCCTGGCCACCAGCATTACCGCCACCCGGACGGGTACCGCGGCCTCGGCCACCACGAGGACGTTCAGAAGAAGGTGCGGGACGATCCGAGCGAACGAAGTTCGCTTGTCCGGGCATCATTCCCGGGTTCGGACGCGGGCCGCCACCTGTTGGTGCACCACTGCGCTGCGGGCGAGGCCCACCCTGACGTGCTCCCTGAGCAGCACCGGGACGTGCGGGACGTTCACCCTGTGCGCCACGTGCGGGACGGTTTCCACCGCGACCGCCCTGGCTGCCACCGGGACGAGGCATGCCCTGGCTGGATGCGTAGGGGTTGTTTCCGGGGCGAGGACCGCCGGGACGGGGTGCTCCGGGACGAGGCGCACCCGGCTTGGCTGCAGAGCCGCCGGGACGCGGGGCGCGAGGAGCTCCGGGCTTCGGAGCGCCACCTGCAGGCTTGGGGGCTTCCTCATGGCTTTCACGAGCCTGGCGCGGAGCCGGCTTGGGAGCGCGGGGTGCAGCTTCGGCCTTTTCGGCTGCTGCTGCCTTTGGAGCTGCTGCCTTGGGCGCACGAGGCCCAGGCTTATGAGCAGAAGGCTTGGGAGCTTCGGCAGCTGCAGGCGCGTCGTCCTGTGCGGGTGCTGCCGGCGCGGTTTCAGCGGTCTTGGCGGAAGCCTTCGCCTTGGGCTTGGGGGCCGCCTTCTTCGGTGCGCTCTTAGCGTCACCCGATGCTGAACCGGAAAGCTTTTCAAAGTGCTCGCGCGCTTCACGCGCTACGGGCGGTTCAAGTGCGGACGAAGAAGCTTTAACGTATTCGCCCTTGTCTCGCAGGTAGGCCAGCAATTCCTTGCTGGGGATTCCGAGCTCTTTGGCGAGCTCGTGGACACGCAGTTTTGCCACTTTTCTCCTTGTTCGGGAACGTCCCCGAACGGAGACGTTTCACTGATAATGCAGGCAGCTCATCGCTGGGTACTCATCGGGTGCCCATGGGCTTTCAACCCGCTTTCGCTACTCGTTGTCCGGCGCCCTGTGCGCCGCAGACAGAATTTCCTTCCCCAGTTCAGCCCACTGTTCGTCAGTCATTTCTACTGATCGACGCAGTGAACGTCCGATCGTCCGCTTGCGGCGGGCGAGGTCTAGGCAGCGGGCCTCGGAATGAAACCATGCTCCCCGACCGGGAAGTTGACGACGGTGATCAACATGAAGATCCCCGTCCAAGGTCGCAACAACGCGGATGAGTTCCGCACGTTGCGCGCGTAATCCACACCCCACACAGGTGCGAAGCATCAGAGTGGAGTCAGACACGCCTTTAAGCTTAGCCGAGTCAGTCCTCTTCCAAGCCATCGGATTGTGAGCGACTGATCACGTCATCCGGTGTAGATGAACGCGATGCCAGTCCTTCTTCGCCATTCTCAGTATCGGAATGGATGTCGATGTGGTAGTCGGTCAGGCGTGCCGCAAGTCGAGCGTTTTGCCCTTCCTTACCGATTGCCAGCGAAAGCTGGAAGTCGGGAACGATAGCGGTTGCAGTGCGTTGCTCCACGGAGTGAACGACAACGCGGGCCACGCGCGCCGGGGAGAGCGAGTTTGCAACAAAACGTGCCGGATCTTCAGACCAGTCCACGATGTCGATCTTCTCGCCGCCAAGCTCTGTCATAACCGCACGAACACGTGAGCCCATCGGACCAATGCATGCACCCTTGGCATTCACGCCTTCGCGAGTAGCAACCACGGCGATCTTGGAACGGTGACCAGCCTCGCGGGCGATGGCCTTAATCCGAACCAGTCCCTGTTGAATTTCGGGAACCTCACGCTCGAAAAGCCCCTTGACCAAACCGGGGTGCGTGCGCGAAAGGGTAATGCGAGCACCGCGGTCGGTACGCTCGACGGAAACGATCAGTGCACGCAGGCGGGTTCCGTGCGAGTAGTCCTCTCCGGGGACCTTCTCAGAATCGGGAAGAATGGCCTCGAAATCGTCAGCCAACCTCACGGTGGTCAGGCGAGAGTCGCGCGATTGCTGCACGACACCGGTCACAATCTGACCGGTCTTACCGGCAAAGTCACCCAAAACGCGCTGATCATCAGCATCACGAAGGCGCTGCATGATGACGGAACGCGCGGTGGATTGTGCAATGCGACCGAAGTTCTTGGGAGTGTCATCGAATTCGCCGATGGGGTTGCCCTCTTCGTCTTCTTCGGTGGCCATAACGGTTACGCGACCCGTGCGCTTATCGATCTCAATTCGAGCCTTTGCAATTGCGCCGGGGATGTTGTGGTACGCCTTCAGCAATGCCTCTTCGATGGCATCCACAAGGGTATTGAGCGATACCCCTTTCTCATGTTCGACCATTCGCAGGGCGGTCATATCGATTTCCATAGCGTCCCTCATTCCCACGAGCCGAAGTCGACGCGCGAACGCGCCTTCTTGATCTCGTCATATGCAATTGTGTGGCTTTCAGCGCCAGTATCTACAGTAGCGCCTTTATCGTCGGCATTGCTGACCCGTCCCACAAATTTGTCACCATTTCGCATCTTAACGCTGACTAACCCGCCAATTTGGCGCTTCCAATGGTCAGGTTTCTTCAATTCGCGTTCCAGACCAGGGGTGGAGACCTCCAGCATGTATGCGTCAGAAATCGGGTCAGCGGCATCCATAGCTTTGGAGATTGCGCGTGAGATATCCGCGAGCGCATCCGAGGACAACTTTTCGCTTCCCAGGGGCTCTTCGACGGTGATTCGGCAGACCAGGGCGCCATTCTGCTTAAGAATAGTCACCGCATCAAGTTCGGCTCCGGCCCCGGTGACAATACCTTCAACCAGCGCACGGACTTGTTCTTCAATCTGTGTGGGTGCCACCTTCACTCCTTCACGCGACACGGTATTCTAGGCAATCGTACTCGTCTTTTGACCATGGGATGATGTTGTTGTGAAACACCCGAAACTCTTCACTGCGTTCGTTGCTGCCTGCGCTCTTAGCCTTGGAGCGTGTGGAATCCACGTGGAATCTCCCAGTAGCCTGCCCGCTTTGACCGGTTTCGCACTCTCCCGTGACACCTCTGCGCGCACCGAGGCCGCGGCCGCCGATCGCGCGCATTCCCTTGCTTCCCTTGCCACACAATGCGCCTCGTGCTCTTCCGCTCTCGAGGCCGTAGCGACGAGTTCCCGGGAACGTTTGGAATTCCTCGGAGGAGTATGGGAGCCCTGGAAGGGCCGCGAAGATGCCGCTTCACTCCCCCAACCCGAAGCTATTGCAGAAGCACCCTACACGGTGAAGGATTTCGTCTCGTGGCTGGTCATCTCAGCTCGTCGAGATCTTCAGACCGCGGCAAACCCAACCATAACCTCGAGCGAGGAAGCACGTCAGCTCAGCGCAGTCGCACTGGGGCGCTACGCCTCGGCAGTGCAATTGGCCAATGCCTACGCGATTGACGTGGACGAGGGCACACACGATGTTGATGTGCTGGCGCAGCGACTGATTGACCAAAGCGGAAAGACGCCTTCGTGGATTGTTCGCAGCGGCGCCTCTTCAGATTTAGTCCTCCCCCAGCCTTCACAGACGACTTCTGCTTTTGCGAACTCGGAACAGGCTGCTCAGACAACAGCCAATTGGGATTGCATCGCTCAGACACTGCCGAAGTCTGCGGTGACAAACGAGGACTTCGCCTCTGCGGAAACCATTGAAAACGCACTTCTTGATCGGGCCTCACGTTCCTTGGAACGCGGAAGCAAAGACACCCGCCAGCTGCGCTGTTCGATGCCTGACCGCTCTCCCGCATCTCTTGCTCAAGCATCGATGCGTGCAGATATCAATCTCTTCGCTTCAGACTTCCAGGACGTGCGACTTTTTGGTGCTCGCGCAGCACTGGATGATGTTCGTCTGTGGACGCAAGCTCCCGGTGTCTCGATTCCAGCGGTGGTGACACTGCAATGAGCACGGAAAGTGAAAACACCAAACTGAACTGGCAACGCCTTGTTCCCGCAGGGGATGCCAACTCGCCTCATATCGAACTTTCCGATTCGCGAATTCTGGTTTCGGGGCATTTTGCTTTGATCCTGATCGAAGAGGATCACGTTGTTGATTCGGGAATGTGGTACGAAATTCAAAATGCACGATGGAACGGTGAAAAGCAGGAACTCCGCGTGACCTGGGTTGATCCTTCCCGCGCTCCTTTGATTGTGCACTCCAGCGACTCATCAATGCGTCCTTTTATGGAAGACCTTTCTGAGAAGGTGAACCGCACGCAGGTCGTTGTCCGAAATGTGACGGCTCCTTCCGGAACCGTGATCACCGGCCAGATTCGCAGACGCGAAGACGGTGAGTTGTTCTCTGTCCTTGCGGCCAACGGCCCACTGGATAATGAAGGAATCGCACTGGCTCAATCGTTTGAACGCCAGCTGCGAGAAAGCGTTGGGCTGGAGTAGTACCTGCCGCGGGGGCTATTGTGCGCGTTCGGTAAAGCGACGACGCACTTCTTCCAGACGCATGAGCTCTCGGAATGCTTGGGTGTACTGCGGGTCATCTTCACTCAGGCGCTGAAGGTTCGCATTCGCGTCGGCCAACCTGCGTGTGACGTCCAAACGCACCATTGCCCCCATCGCTCCGCGACAGTAAGCACGAAGCTGATCTTCGCGATCCTGCGGCAGCGGAGCAACCGCAAGTTCCATCAAAACCGATGCAACTTCGGGAATCATCAGCTCGCGCACGTCATCAACGAAGGCACGAGTCGCTGCTTGCACAGCTTTCTCCCCTTTTCCGAAATGTTCTTCGGCCTGACGAAGAAGTTTGACGAAAGCGCCAAGACCGCCTGCAGCTCGAATCGCGTCGTGAACTGCGCGGTAGGAAGGCACCGAGAATGCTTCTCCCCCAAGTTCCTCAAATCCCGAACCCACCACGTACTTGGGGTATTGAACCAGCGCTTCCAAGGCCTGGCGTTCAATCTTTGACACGGGGTCTTCCGGGCCTCGCCTTGCAGGCATGGGGGCCGAGGCCTCAGGAACCGCTCCGCGTCCGTTCGAGGCCGGGCGCGAGCTGCCAGAGGAGCGAACCGCGCGCGCTACCTCAGAGATATCCATACCAATCCATCCGGCGAGCGACCTGGTGTATTCGCGTTGAAGAGCGCGGTCACGAATGCGAGCGACCACGGGAGCCGCGGCACGAAGAGCCTTGACGCGGCCCTCCGCAGTCCTGAGATCCAATTGGCGCAGGACGGAGCGAATGACGAACTCAAAAAGCGGAGTCCGAGAGTTCACCAGCTCCACAACCGCACGCTCGCCTTGGGCCATGCGTAATTCGCAGGGGTCCATGCCATGGGGCTCGACGGCGACAAAGGTCTGCGCCGCAAAGTTTTGATCCATATCAAATGCACGAAGCGCAGCTTTTTGACCGGCAGCATCGCCATCAAAGGTGAAGATCACTTCACCGCCATGGGTCTTCCCATTACTTAGAACGACTCCCGCTGCACTATCGGCAGTATCTCCCAGCAGTCGGCGAACAATCTTGACGTGTTCTTCACCAAAAGCGGTGCCACAGGTTGCAACAGCGCAGCCGACACCCGCAGCGTGGGCAGCCATAACATCGGTGTAGCCCTCAACAATGACAACCCTGCGTCCCTGAGTGATTTCTTTCTTCGCAAGATCCAAACCGTACAGGACTTGAGACTTGTGATAAATCGGCGTTTCAGGGGTGTTGAGGTACTTCGGGGATTCCTTGTCCTCATCATTCAAACGCCGAGCGCCAAAACCAACAGTCGCGCCCGTAATATCGCGGATTGGCCACATCAGTCTTCCCCGGAAACGGTCATAAAGTCCGCGGTTACCCCGAGTTGCCAGGCCGGCAGTTTCAATCTCTTGATCGGTGAATCCCTTTGAGCGAAGGTGACGTGTCAGCGCGTCCCACGAGGCCGGAGAGTAGCCAATCCCGAAACGGCGGCACATTGCTTCACCAAAGCCCCTTTGGCCCAAAAATTGACGCCCGAGGTGCGCTTCTGCGGACGCGAGCTGCGTCTGATAAAACTCCTCAGCCACGCGGTGTGCATCAAGAAGACGCTGGCGGCGACCCGGCTCCTCACGACGAAGAGTCCCGCTTCCCGCGGCCTCGTAACGCAAAGTAATCCCAGCTTTGAGGGCCAGGGCTTCCACGGCCTCGGTAAAGGAAAGAGAATCAACTTTCTGGACAAAGCTGATGACGTCCCCGCCTTCTCCGCAGCCAAAACAGTGCCAAAACCCCTGGGAAGGACGAACGTGGAACGAGGGCGTGCGTTCATCATGGAATGGGCACAATCCCTTCAAAGAATCAACACCCGCAGGGCGCAGTGCGACACGCTCGCCGACGATTTCTTCAATGCGCGAGGCATCACGTACGGCGGCGATGTCTTCTTTGAGGATCAGGCCGGCCATGAGTTCAGTTTAGCGAGTGGACACTTGCTTAGCAGGGGCATGTGGATTGGCATCGAAGCTCTGTTTAAAGCTGGGAGGAGAGCATCCCGCACAGCTTCGCGTGCCAGCGTGAGGCAGAGATATCGGTCAACGAGGCGACTTGGTCGATAACGACTCGCAAACGCTTCCCCTCATCCGTGGTTGCGCGCCATTGAGCGGCAAAAGGAGGTTCAAGATATTCGGGGCCTGCGTTGATAAGCGCATCAACCAAGTCATTGAGCAGCGTGCGCTGCTGATAGTAAACAGGTTCACTTTCGCGCGGACTCATGACGTAGTGGACAGCCATCCCCTTCAGAACCTGGATTTCCGCCCGGGTTTGCGCCGGAACAACAAGCTCCGCGCGATAGCGTCCCAGGGGTTCGTCTCCTGCAATTTCACGGGTGGCCGCAACTGTCGCGTTACAGAATCGCCCGATCAACTCACTGGTCAAGTCCTTCAGAGCAGCCAAATCCGCATATGAGCCACTGAAAGCACTGAGCCATTCGGGCATGGTCACCAGACGCTCAAATGCCTGAATCAGATCGTCTTCAGAAACCGAGGTCCCGTACCACTTCATCGTCGACTCGATAACGCCCCGGGTGTGCGCATCGCTGCGCAAGTGCTCAAGATCCATCTTTCCAGTTGCAACCGCGTCTTCGACGTCGTGCACCGAGTACGCAATGTCATCGGAAAGATCCATAATTTGAGCTTCCAAGCAACGCGCCCCGGGAGTGACACCTTCACGCATCCATTCAAAAGTTGGACGATCATCGTCGTAGACCGAATACTTCCGCAGGGATTTTTCCCGGTTCGGACCTTCGCCCTTCGCCCAGGGGTACTTGCAAATCGCATCAAGAGTTGCGCGCGTGAGATTCAGTCCAGCGGGACCTTCCTCAGCGATGACCTTTGGTTCAAGGCGTGCGACGATTCGTAGTGTTTGCGCATTCCCTTCAAAGCCACCGATTTCAGCCGCAAGTTCGTTGAGCGCGCGTTCACCGTTGTGTCCAAATGGTGGATGGCCGAGGTCGTGGGACAGACATGCGGCATCAACAACATCGGGGTTGGCCCCGAGCTCTTTTCCAAGTTCTCGTCCTACCTGTGCAACCTCAAGGGAGTGAGTCAGACGCGTACGCACGAAATCATCCGAGGTTGGCCCCAGGACCTGCGTTTTTTCACCCAAACGTCGCAGCGCCGAAGAATGCAACACCCTGGCTCGATCGCGTTCAAAATCTGTACGAACAGAGGACTTCTGAGTCTCTGAAACGAAACGGTCACGGTCTGCGGAGCTATACGGATACTGAGTGTGCACGTGATAAGCCTAACTGCTTCAAGTACCCTTTCGATGCCTAAAACTGCAAGAATAGTTCTGTGAATGCAATGAAGGGGACCCGGGTAGTGACGACGTTGGTTCATGCTGCCCGGAAAGGCACCCATCCGTGGTGGCATTCACCTGCAATTTGCCGTATCCCCCAACGCGTTGACCATGATCTTGCTCAACTGCTGAGCAAGGAGACGATTCAGTTCGCTCGAGCGGGCGTAGATGCTCTCGTGCTTTCCCCGATTCCGCAAATGATCTGGGGCGTCAATCCGCAACTCGCTGCTCTTGTCAGGCATTTCCATAGGGTCGGCGTCAAGATCATCGTCCATCTTCCCGGTTCAGCTGACTGGGATACACGCGATTTCAACGGTCCTTACTCCGCTGACGAAACGGTGACGACTCTGCTTGGCCGCGTGCGGGCATGTGTAGATGCAGGCGTCGATGGCATTGATTTAGGGACGCTACCGCTCATGCACTATGGGCCCAATTCAGCTGAGCGCCAAGAGTTCATGCGTCTCTTGCGCGTGGTCATGGCCGAGGTAGCCAACACCGATACCTTGCCTATTCTGACCTCGAGTCTGCCCCGCATGGACGACTCGGACTTGCAAGAGATTCTTCAAGAATCCTGGTTCCATCACCTGCGCAATGACACTTTGCTCGACATTGAGTGGAAGAACCCTCAGTTGTGCGATGCCATCGCCAACACTTTTGCCAACCGCGACCCCGTAGGGCACGTCGCCGCTTGGCCTGCGCTTCCCTACGATGACAGTGAGATTCATCGTGCGCGCACTCTTTTCGCGCTGGCCCTTCCGGGAGCTACCTATTTTAATTCGCCGCCAAAAGACGACATTTCTAGGTCCTTTGTGCTGATGGTCCAGCAAGCTTTGCGTACGCGCGAAGAGCACGGAATGGGAACGGGCTCTCTTGCCCATGTACGAGGCCTCCCCTGGGCTGGTCCGGATTGCCTGGTCCATATGAGCGCTCAGGTTTTGGTTGTTTTCAACACCTCGGACTCCACTGTCGTTGTACCTTCAGAGCACCGGCCGCTTGTCTCAACGGGAGTTTTACCCACTCAGCTCAACAGCGATACCCCACTTGCGCCCGGGCAGTGTGCATGGTTTGAAACCGCACGGGTTCAACCTCGCGTTTTTGCCACGGAATAAGCACCTCAGTCCCTTTACACTTAGGGTACTGTTCCATCAAACCTGGAGACCACGTGGACTTCATTAAGCGACTTCTCGCGATCTTTATCCAGGCCGCTGGCCAAAGCATGAAAGAGGAAATGGGTTCCTCGAAGGGACGCAAACGTTCCTCGTCGCGCTCATCCTCACGCTCCTCCTCTTCGAGCAGTTCACACACTGCACACAGTTCTTCTTCCTCCGCCGCCCAGGCCTCGGGAAAGGGAAACAAAGTGTGGGATGTTCGCACGCACGGACTCCCTCCTTTCCAATACGAGCCGAATCCCGATGGGGATGCGGATCCCGGCGAGGTCGTGTGGACGTGGGTCTCCTACGAAGAGGACCCAACCCAGGGCAAGGATCGTCCCGTTGTCGTGCT
>CAKAPY010000011.1 GCA_916719935.1 uncultured Actinomyces sp.
ACAACTGCTGGTGCAGCATCGAGTTCGACCTCGACCGCTAAGGGCAGCGCTACCAAGGGAGCTTCAGCTAAGGCTGCGTCGTCTGCTAAGACTTCTTCAGCAGGCACTGGTGCAGCTCGTGGCGCTTCCTCGAATGGCAACGTGTCAGGAGACGCTTCCTCCGCAGCAGCTCGTGGCGCTTCGGCTGCGGCCGCCCGCGGTCCCATCGGTACGGGAGCGGTTGCTGGTGCGGCGTCAAAGGAAGAAAAGGACAAGGCAAAGCGTCGCGCGCTGAGCGGCCTTAAGGCTGTTCGCGTTGAGGGCGTTGAGGAGAAGGCTCCGACTGCCGCGGGTCTTTCCGCTGGTAACGCAGAGTCCTTGAAGCCTGTTGCCGCTGCTGATCAGGATGATCGCTGGTGAGCTTCTAAAAGTGTGAGGAGGCGCGGAGTTTCGGCTCCGCGCCTCTTTTTATTTTCCGTTTTTCTTCTCTTCTACTGCCCTTCGGATGTGCCAGAGGATGGGCCGCCGGTATATCGTGAAGATGTTGTCCTATTCAAGGAGGAAAAATGAAGGTTTTCACTGTCGAGTACCGCTACGTCACCGATCGCGACGAGGAAATGGCGGAGGTGCGCCCCACGCACCGCGCGTTTAATGGTGAGCTTGCCGCCCAGGGCCGTCTGATTGCCGCGGGCCCCTACACCGGTACGCATGACGCGCTGATTATTGTGCGAGCTGAAGATGCCGCGGGAGCTTTGGAGCTCCTTGAAGCCGACCCGTTTAATCAGGCAGGTTTCATTGCTGAGCGTATCCCCCGCGAGTGGAACCCTGTGATCGGGAGTATTCCTGCGGAGGGGTGAAACAGAATTACTTGGGCTAGTGTAATTCACCCAGCGTTTGGGCTAGAAGCTGCGGGGGCGGATGGTCTTAGACCACCCGCCCCCACCAATCTATTGACATGTATCCGTCATCGATCCAAACAGGTTATTGCGTCCCCCATTTAGAATTTAGCGGGTTCATTAACCTCACTGTTACAGTCTTTAACCCATGCTTTAGCCTCGTCTAGGTTACCATCCACAGCAGTCACCACATGGCCAAAATCAGTCTTTCGGTCATCATCGCCATCGACTTTTCCCGTGAGATAGCCGATGAGTGCGCTTCGTTGCTCAGCAGTCATAGCACCAAAGTCGGGCATAGCTTGCGTGGGCGATAATCCGCAATCTAATCCCTTAGTCTCGAGAAAATCAGAAATAAGTTCGTCCTTTGTCAGC
Organism: uncultured Actinomyces sp.; assembly: GCA_916719935.1. GTDB lineage: Bacteria > Actinomycetota > Actinomycetes > Actinomycetales > Actinomycetaceae > Pauljensenia. Next base: position 1,248 of record CAKAPY010000011.1, read on the forward strand.
CCCGAGGCATTTGGCCAGTTATCACGCGCAATAAAGGCAGAGATCACCGCGTCATTAATCTTAGTTTCAGTCTTCTGTTCTATCGCAACGCGTTCGGCGATAGTCTCTTTAGGCACTCCCGTCGGCCAAAACTTCTCGTACAGAGGATCTTTAATCAGCGCATCAGTACCTTTCTGAAGAAGATCAGCCAACGGAACTTTATCCGTCGGAATCTTGCCGATCACATAGTCAACTACTGCCCGCTTCTTTTCATTGTACTCTGCCACTTCCTCAGCAGTGGCAAGACCAGCGTTAACCTCTCCAGCATCAAGACCTGCAATGAGACGGTCCCACCCTCTTAGGTTACTTTGAAGGTTACTCTGCCAATTCGTATCAAAGCTAGAATTCTGAACAGTCTCTTGCGCCGTATACTCGTAACCTGCCCATGCTGCCTCACGAAGCCTCGTCAACGCAGATGAGTCACGCGCAATATCACTAAACAAGCCATTCTTTGCAACTAATTCTTGCACCTCTTGCTTGGTCATATTCATCTGTGCATAGCCTCCATCGCCACGGTTATTACTACCGTCCGCAAGGCCTGTCCCTGCAGTCTCCAAAATCTTCGCCAGATCATCAGCCCGCGAAGCAGCAACTTCTGCAACCCATGGACGCATTTTCGAATTGTGGTAACCGAACAGATCCTCACCTTTGTCGGCAGTATAACCGTTCTGATCTAACCCGTCTTGGTAGCCAAGCAAAAAGCCTTGCGCAATTCTCGCACGTCTTTTGTCGTCGTCTCTCCAGGCGTTATATGCGGCTTCGGCTTTCTTGTAGTCTGGGTCTTCGACGCCCGATGGGTAGTCACTTGAACTAGGCGGGACCATCGGAGCAGCACCGAAGTCATGCTTTGATGCGTCGTTCATCACCTCGCCGAGCGCGTCACCGCCATCGAGATATCCGAAGTTGAGCGACCAAGAATCACGACGCGAGCCTGTCAAGTACCTTGCGATACTCATTTTTCCCGAGTTCGACGACTTCTCACCGTTGTGAACATCGTAAGTCGTAACATCAAATGAGGTGTCTGAATCTAAAACCTTACGTAGTGCGCCGAGACGTTCATTTTCAGCTTTCCAAAGCTCTGCATCCCCAGAGGTCTCCAGATAATCCGGTGTATCGGACAGGTTAAGCAGAGTTTGAACTGGGTCAAGAAGTTGTACATTTGCAGGCGTCCACGGGTGTTCTCTTGTTTCGTAGTCCAGTCCGCACAACTGATTACTCCCTCCTGGCCAGAGTCCGCTCATTGTCCCTTCATGATCCCAATCAACGATGTCGGCGAAAACAGATTTACCACTTGCCGGCGCATAAAAGGCTGGGCCAAGAGTCAAAGAAGGGTTTTCTCGCGCGGCTACTCCCGCGAGCTGAGTAAAAATGGAATACCCTTCCAACGGTGCAACTGTTGCGCCGCCGGGTCCTGCAGGGATCGAATAAGTCTTTCTTCCCGTTTCTTGTAGCTCTTGGAGCTTCGTATTCTGAATGTCAGTAATATGCTGTCCGTCTTTCCCAATCAAGACATCTGATACCAAATCAAAAGACTTTTGAGAACCTAGCATTTCATCAGAAAGATTACTTCCACCCGTCGCTAAAACCATCAGTGTACCGAGGTTTTTATTCAGATCCTCAAAGTTACTGTTCGCAAATAGACCATGCTTGTCATACGCGGTCATTCGAATTCGGAGCACCGCATTATTCAGTTCATCTACAGTCATGTATTGAGCAATAGCGTTAGCATAGAAAGGATTTGACAGATACTGGCCGTACTTTTCGTTAATCTCCTTAACCTTCTCCGGCGTCATCGGCTCTGTCTTTAATGCCACTGCAATCCAAGAAGCTTTTTCTTGTGCATCTGCCCATTGCATAGCGCCACTCAGAATGGGAGTATCGGAACCAAAAAGCGCGGCGCCAACTCCGCTCCGCCCCCTTGAACCAGCTTCGTCAGTAACAATGTTCCTGCGGGCTTCATTAATAGTGTTCGCGGTATCTTGAGCAGTCTCGTTAAGGAAGGAAATATGCCCATCGTATTTGCTTCGCAACGTCTCCTGATGCGTACGCAAAGTTGAACGTGCTTTGCTAATCAGACTCTCTTTATCAATCGTTGGGTCATTAACCTCTTGCTGCCCTGCGTCCGCAACTGCCGAGTTATATTCAGATAAATAGGTATCCCAAGAGTGCTGGAGGAGAGAAATTTTCCCTCGGATCCCCCTCAACTGATAGTCCCAGTCTTTGAGAGCTTTCCCAGCGGTAGGAAACGCCTCAGACAGTGTTTTAACCTTCACCCCAAGGGCTTGAATCTCCGTCGAAGCAGCATCTGCAGCTGCACCCGTCCATTCCTCTGGGACGGCGTCCTTATTTTTCGCGACCTGGGTATTCTCGATTGCCGTACCCAAGCGTTCAGCCTCAGTCCCCGCCGCAGTTGCGTCCATGTCTGAGCTAGGAATCTGTGGGAGAGCTTCCGCACCGCTGCTCGTAAGATCAACTGACATCTCAGAGTTCCTCTCCAACACCCAGACGCGCAGCGGCAGCCCGTGTCTTTGCTTCGTTATACTGCTCGGTGCTATCCGCATTTTGCGAATACTCCGACATACCGGAACCCAACAGCGCGCAGGCATCAGAATATTCTTGAGTCGCCCACCCCAAGTAGGTCGCAAAATTCGTCATTGCATTTCTCAACGCAACCACACCTGAACAATCTCCTTGAGGGAAGTCTTCCGCTACGCGATAGTCCAGAAGTTTTGTAACCGCAACACCAACCTGAGCGAGGTCCTCCGCATCAGTCCATTGATCTTTCATCGCAATGCCCAGAGCATAGCGATCGAAGCTAATATTCGTCATTTGAACCTCTCAATGTTCGGACACGCGCAGCGCGGATCACCATCGGTCACAAGTTACCGTTAAAGAATAACATTTCAACCTTAAGCAATACTAAAAAGTATTGCCTGCGAGAAATTCCCGCAGGCAACCCACCTTATTCGAATAGCCTCAAAACACATGAGCGATCAGCGACGATACACCTCTTGCTTTGAGAAAGCAGCCCAAGTGGTATCCTTTGCTGTCTCAAGCGGCGTTTTCAAATAAGTTCGCTCTTTCAGAAATTCCCTCAAACGGCCCTGCTGCGCATCAGTCATCTCTTTATATGGAGGTAGACCTCCATGCTCATCCGCTTTAACAGGCTTAGAGTGGTGCCCTTCTTCCTCTTTCCTCAAGAATTCAGCCACTAGCTCCTGTTTAGGCGTTCCGTGCGAGTTAGGCCATTCATCAAGATCCGTATAGGTGCTCACAAGCGTATCGGAGACTGCCTGAGTCGCCGCATATTCCTGACCAAGCCTTTTTAAAAATTCCTCTCGATTAAAATCGGTGGGAAGAATAGAATCCAATACCGCATTTTTACCATCATTCGTCGCTCCCGAAACCAAAGACTCCAGAATCTTTGGACCAGGCACTTGACTAAAAGGAACCGTACTCGCTACTACGTCAATCCCCTTCCTGATTAGCTTATTTCTATCCGCGATAGCCCTGTGCTCAGCGACTTCCTGATCTGAAACTGCAGATTCAATATGTTCAAAGAGCCCGCCCCATTTCTTGACTCCACTATTAACAGCTGAACTCCACTCAGCGCTTTCCGTTGTTTTGGTTGGATCAACGTGATACTCGGAAGCCATAGCCTGAGTCAGATCATGCTTATACCCCGCATAAGCAGCCGCTTGAATAGTGCTAAGAGCAGGGGGACGGCCGCCTTCAAAAGTATCGTCAAATGGATTACTTGGAGTATTTTGCCCACTCACCTGCATCGGATTATCGAAGGCAAGATCAGCAAAGAGCCCTTCCTTACCGTATAACGCATCACGCAGCTTAGGAGAGAGCACAAATTGCGCCTGCCCGGTCGTCGCACTTATGGAACCTTCATCAACAGCATCATGCGCGCTCTTTACAGTATCTACGGCGTCGTCCGTATCCATCTGCGCCAGACTCTCAACCCAGTTCGCTAGGATCACACCAGCGTGCGAACGCAACTTCGAATTCGTAGCACCAAACGCGTCTTGCGAACCAATCTTGTCACCATCGTGGTCAAGGCCATCTTGATACCCTGCAGTGAAGTTACCGACAATACGCGCCTGTTGATTAGAAGCTCCCTTCCAGTTGTCCCCCAAAATACTCTTCTCAGCATCGCCCAAAGGACGGGTTGCATCCTCAATCATGGATCCGAACGCGTCACCACCGTCAACAAAGCCTCTTGGCGGGAAGAGACCATGGTTGCGATTCCCCGTCAGATAACGAGTCATCGGAATCTTCTCCGAGGATTTCTCTCCATTACGATCCCAGTCGTTCTCGACGTCAAACGACGTGTCTTGCATTAGGAATCCTCGAAGCGCATCTAAACGCCCTTGTTCAGCTCTCGCAAGCTCATGATACTTCGAAACGAAGTCGGGAGTCTGCATGCTATCTGGTGTATCAGATAGCAAATACAGTGATTGCAGTGGATCATGAGCACTTGCAGAAGCAACCGAGTTCATTCCTGTAAATTGAACGATTGAGTTAGTGCCATCATTATTTACATTTTCATAACTCGTGGTCGTATGGTCAAAGTCAACAATTTTGGCTGCAAGCGAAGTTGCTTCGCCCTCATACACCCCCTTGCCAAACGCCAGATCTGGATTATTAACCGCAGCAAGCGCAGTCGCTTGAGTAAAGATCTGAAAACCTTTCAGCCTGCTAGAGGGCGCGCCGAATGCATAGTCTCGATCGCCCGTCTCTTTAAAAGACTCAATATTTGCCTGCTCAGTTTCAGCGATCGTCGTTCTTCCATCAGTGCCACGAAGATAATTCTTCACCTTTTCGTATACCGCTGAATCTGCTAAGTGATCTTGATCTGCATTGACACCACCTGTGGAAAGTACCATTGCAGTACCAATGCGGCTGATGAATGCATTTCGAGTTGCTGCCTCACCTTCGGGCACAATGCCGGCTCTTGCACTTTTGATTGCCAGTCTATTCAGCAGGTCAGAGTAATCGCCCTTACCACCATGCTTACTGCGCCAGTATTCTGCTAATGCTTGGACAAAATAGGGGTCGTTCAGTTTATCTCCCCATTTACCCATCAAGGCCTTAACTTCTTCTTCATTAAGAGGCCTATTGGAGTTCGCTGCTTCCTCAAAATCAGCCGCCATCCGCGGTACTTCTGCCTGCGCATACGCCCAGTGCTCGGCACCACTGACCAACGGCATCTCAGGGCCAAAAAACTCAGCGCCAACAGCATTACGTCCACGTTTTACAGCATCGGGAGAGATCTTACTGTCAGCCGCGGCCCTAATCGAATCTGCAGCCTGACTTGCGGCATCATTTAACTGGTGAAGTTGGTCGTCATAGGATTTCTTAAGTTGACGCTGTGCGCCGTCAAGTATCGCCCTAGCGTTCTTTTCTTCGACCTGCCCCGTAAAGTTGTCGTCAGTTGCTCTGCGAGCAGCGATATCCCCCATTGTCTTATTGTAGTTAGCAATCGCCTCGTCCCACCGCTGCTGCAGCCCAGTTACAACCTGAACTGCCTCATTTACTTTACCTTCCCATTCTGTGAGGGTTTTTGCTGGCCCCGGGAAAACAGTGGCGAGGTCAGATATCTTCTCTCCAAGCTTCCCGACCTCTACTTTGACAGCGTCCGCAGTTGCACCTTCCAATGAAGTGATGGCACCACTACCATTCTGAACAACTTGAGTCTGAGTTAGGGCTGAGCCGATCGCGTTCCAATGAGAAGAAATTTCAGATGCGTGAGGAACAGACTTTGGCAACTCCAGTGCTTCAGACCCAGGCCTAAGACTAATGCTCATTTATTCCACTCCACTCCAAGTTTCAGCGCACGTTCACGGTTATAGTGCTCGGTACTATCAAAATTCTTCGCCACCTTTTCAAGTCCAGAACCAAGGTTGGCCGCAGCATCTGAACACTCGAGAACAACCCACGCCATTGCTTTATCAAAGGCATCAATCGCTGATATCAATTTAGATGGGCCTTGACTATCTGTACTCGGAAGAGGATAAGCCGATCCAGCCGACGAAATGCGTCCGATTGCGGCTCCAATCTGCCCAAGCGACTCAGCATCCTTCCAGTTTTCTTGCATCTGAATGCCCGCTGCTTCATAGTCGAAGGTAATTGCTACTTGTTCTCCCACAAACTTCTCATTTCAGTACATCAGCGAGGCAACAAGATTTCGGTCAGTACCTCTCTGGCCTGCGAATTTACGAACGAAACCTTACTGTTTCAACCAGTAAGTTTGCTGCAATTTCAATGCACCAAACCTCGACAATAGTTTCATCACTCGATTATCAGAGAAGAATCGTTGGACATTAGTCAGCTAGAACATTTGTGGCAAGAAAGAGGTGCTGCCTGCGAAAACCGCAGACAGCACCTCTTAAAGCACCGATTAACCGAGGCCGACTACAGCATCAGTTACCGCCACTCGATGGTTTTTCTGCACGACCATCGGACTGCGCATTCTGTTGAGCGTTGTATTGGCCATCGAGCAAGGGGCGAAAATCGCTGTTCTTCCCTCTAAAGTACTGGCGCACGGAATCTCTTTCAACTTTCGAAAGAGAATCATAAGAATCACGCGTACCATCAGGATTAACAAATGCGAGGCCCTTATCAGCCAAAGCCTGAGTACCTGGCGAAACGTCAACCTTACCCGCGTTTTCAGTCCAATGATCTGAATCATACATCGCGCGAATCAAGCCATCTTGCATAAGATCATGCGACTTATCGTCCATCTTCGAATGAGATTCCCAGCCCTTAAGCTCGTTATCCGTCGGGAAAAAGTGATCAAGGGCCTCCCCTGCCGCAGCTTGCGCTGCCTTTTCAGCAAGCGCCCCACCAGCGGGCATTTGACTGGCTGCGTAACCTGTCCCCTTCTCGACAATAAAATCGACAATTTGACGTGCCCTCTTATTGGACTCGTCAAGCGCCTTACCGATCGCAGTACTCTGGTCCGCCTTAGCATCAAAAGTCTCATGGATAAGTTCCGTCCAGCGGTCATTAGCCCCCTGAATCTTTTGCATGCGAACATGGTAATCAGGATCTTGCAGCCCGTCGTAGACATCACCCATATATCCAGTGTAGGCAGCAACTTGGACCGCTTGAAGCGCCGGCATGCGACCTCCCTCGTACTTATCGTCCAAGAGGTTCTTCTTAGTCCCACCGTCGCTTTCCAGCTTAGGCTGGTCAAATGCAAGGTCTTGCAGCAGCCCACCTTCTTTCTTGAAGCGCGTCACAATATCGCGTCCAAACTGCATGTGAGCAGAATGTCCCTCGCCCGGGGCTGAACTAGCTTCCATGCCTTCACCAGTGCTGTTATGCATTTCGGAAGCCAAGTCATCAACATACGGCGAAATAATAGATCCCATCCACGAGCGCAGGGCTGGATTCTTGTGGCCGAAGACATCTTCACCCTTAACATGATCCGGATCACTCAACCATGCCGAATGCGAGTAATCAAGCCCATCCTGATAACCAGCCATAGTATTCGCAGCAATCGCCGCGCGTGTAAGCCGATCATTCTCCCAGATCTTATGAGCCGTTTTATCGCTCGCGGGAGGCTCGGGAACATCAGCTGTCTTCGGGTTAGATGCATCATTTAGCATATCGCCAAGCGCCTCACCGCCATCAACATTCCCCAGTAGATCGACATCATTTGCATGGCGACTTCCCGTCAGATAACGGGCAAAAGTAATCTTCCCATCTTCACGCCCCTCGGGAAGATCAACATCAAACGAGGTGTTTGAATTCAAGAAATCCCTCAGGTGCATCAAACGCGTTCCCTCAGCGCTCTGCAGCACGGAAGGAGCACTTCCGTTTGCAATACGTTCGGGAGTGTCAGAAAGCTGGAAAAGTGACTGAAGTGGATCATGAGACAGCTTCCAAGCCTTATCATCAACATCTGTCGAATGCACGATCGATGCAAGATCAACTCCCGCCTCTGGATTCATTGCGTTCATACTCGGGTGCTTCTGATCGTACTCAACGATCTTTCCAGCTAAGGAATCTGCGCCACCCTCGTATACTTCCTTCCCGAAAGTTAGGTCCGGATTCTTCACCCCTGCGAAGCCAGTTGCTTGGGTGAAAATCTGATAACCATCCAAGCTTGAATCGCCATGTTGACGGTCGTATACCTTATCCCCCGTTGATTTAAACGACTCAATATTGGCATGCTCAATCTGCTCAATTGTCGTCTTGCCGTCATGACCACGCAATCCAGCCTTCACCTGAGCATATTCGGCACTTGTAGCGATCCCATCTTTGCTCGCATCTGACCCGCCCGTCGCAAGCACCATGGCATTACCGATACTGTTAACAAAGGAATTTCGAGTCTCGCCCTCACCAGCAGGAAGGTTTGATGACCCAGCCGCATTCACAGTCAGCCTATTTAGCATGTCGGAAAAGTTTGCGTCTTTTCCGTGCTTCTCCCGGTAGGAGTCAGCTAAGGCTTGGACCCAGTAAGGATTCTTCAGTTTATCGCCCCACTTTTCCTGAAGTTTCTTAACCTCCGCTTCAGTCAAAGGCTTATCAGAATTCGCAGCCTTCTCAAGATCATCACGTAGCTGGGGAGCCTTCGTGCAAGCATAGTCCCACTCAGCAGCGCCATCAGCAATAGGCATATCGTCAGCAAAAAGTTCGGCACCAACCGCAGCACGACCACCCTTCACGGCCTCCGGCGAAATCGTGCCATCTGACGTCTCTTTGATCTGACTTGCAGCTTTATCTGCAGCATCGCTCAGCTGATGAATCTCGTCATCGTAAGACTTCTTCAGGGGTGCCTGAGCAGAGGCCAAGGTACTCTCGGCAGCTTGGCGATCCGAAGCCGGGTTATATTTCTTATCCGCCGCAACACGGGCATCGATTTCGGCAATTGTCTTCTTGTAGGCAGCAACCGCTTCATCCCACTGCGTTTGAAGACTCTCGACGGTTTTGATCCCCTGACTATTACGTTCTTCCCAAGTGGTGAGCGCACTTGCAGGAGTAGCAAATTGTCCTGAAAGACCCGACAGTTTTCCGCCCAGTGCTTGAATTTCAGAAGAAGCAGCATCTGCCGCTTTACCCGTCCAAGATTCAGGGGGAAGCGAGGCGTTCTGAGCGGCCTGTGTTTGGCCGATCGCCGAGCCGATAGCTTTCCAATGCGAAGCAACTTCGGATGCCCCAGTAACGGGCTTGGGCGACTCAAGGGCCTCCGCACCAGATCGAAGATCAGCACTCATTTTTCCCACTCCACTCCCAGCTGGGCCGCACGTTCACGGTTGTAACCCTCAGTGTCATCAAAGTTCGCCGACGCACCAGCTGTCGCCGATCCTAAGTTCGATGCAGCATCTGAATACTCATAAATGACCATGGACATCGCCTCGTTAAAGGCCTTCACCGCAGATTTCAACGCCTGGGGACCAGGACCTCCGGGACCGGGAAGCGGTTCCGCAACGCCTTCAGATGAGATGCGTTTTGTTGACGCACCAATTCGCCCAAGAGACTCAGCATCCTGCCACTGATCTTTCGCAACAACTCCAACCGCTTCTCGGTCGAAACTGATCTTATCTGCCACAGTTCAATTCTTTCCGTTGTGACCGGCCACACCTGTACGCCACACGCACGAACCTAGCCTGGTCAGGGAACTTACCAGACGACAAGTTACCATCTCAAACATCGAACTCCCTGAGAGTTCCACGCTTCAAGACTCAGCGCGGCTCGGATGACCGCATCCCCATCTACTTCACCCGCGATTCGGACCATGCCATCTGCGCCAAGAAAGTTCCTTGATCACGCGAAACAACCAGGCCTCGACCCTTGGGAAGAATACGCGGACGCTCGCGGCCAATGACCATGCCCTCGGAAGGATTACCCGACATCATGATGCCGGTTGCCGACAACTCGGACAGGGACTGCAAAATCTGCTCGTAGGACGCACGCGAGGCACCACCCATACGGCGGGTAATCACCAAGTGGAAACCAATATCTTGAGCCTGCGACAACAGAGGCTGAAGCGGAGCCAAAGGTGAACCACTCAAACCACCGGTAGAAATCAGGTCGTAGTCGTCAACCAGAACCCAGGCCTCAGCCCCCTTCCACCAATTGCGCTTACGCAACTGTTCAGGGGTCACGTCCGGTCCCGGAAGACGCATACGCAGCTGTTCGGCAACTGCCTCCATGCTTCCCTGGATTTCATCACGGTTGGTGATGTACATCGGCATATCCGATTCATCCCACTCGCCCAGCAGGGAGCGTCGCACATCAACGACAACCAGCATGGCGCGACGCGAACCTGGCTTTGCCAGCACCTGGTTGCCCAAGTTGCGCAAGAACGCGGTCTTTCCGCACTTCGCGTCACCGTAGACATACATGTGCGATTCGTTCTCCGGATCGAAAGTCCACGGACTCAAGCGGCGTTCTTCCAAACCAAGAACAATCTTCTGCTGCTTGCCGTGAGTTGCCTCGATCTGAGAAACGGTGATCTTCTCGGGGAGCAAACGCAGACGCGGGCCAGGTTCGGTCGCAGAAGCAATGCGCAGAAGCGTCTTTTCGACGCCCTCACCGATCGTTGCCGGATCATGATCGCCATCAGTACGCGGGAGGGCAACCAGCATGTGGTGACCGGTCATAGACAAACCACGTCCCGGACGTCCCTCGGGGACCTTGCTACCGATCTCGCGACGGAACTCAGAATCCGAAGGATCACCCATACGCAGCTCCATGCGGGAGCCGAAGATGTCCTGCATCTGGATACGGAAGTCCATCTTGCGCAGTGCCGTGGCAATGAAGTGAACACCGAAAGACAGCGCGCGTTCGGCCATCAGACGGATACGGTCTTCTGCGTCCGAGAAATCGCTTCGCAACGTTCCCCAGCCGTCGACAACAAGGAAGATATCGCCGTAACCATCGTCAAAACGTCCCTGAGCGCGACCTCGGCGATAGGTCGCCATGGAGTCGATACGGTTCGCACGGAAGTAAGCAGCTCGGTCCTCAATGATGCCTTCGATTTCGGACACCATGCGGTTCAAGATGTCCTCATCCTCTCGAGAGGCAACACCTGCAACGTGAGCGGCACCCTCGAAAGCGGCAAAAGTACCCGAGAAATCGATGACGAAGAACTGGACTTCCTTCGGAGTATGGGTCAGGGACAGGGCCATGACAATCGAGCGCAATGCCGTGGACTTACCGGAGAGCGGACCGCCCAAGATCGACATGTGACCGCCGGCACCGGCGAAGTCGTATTCCAAAACCTCGCGTCGCTGTTCGTGTGGGAGGTCGACGATACCCATGGGGATATGCAGCGGTCCCTTCGCACGCCATTCGTGCGAGATGAAGCCGAGCTCGGGATCCACAGCCAAGTCGGGCATGAGCGAATCCATGGTGTCGGGAACATCCAAAGGCGGCAGCCACACCTGGTGGGCAGGCATACCCTTGCCCTTCATGCGGGCGACCGCAATATCAATCTCGGTCATGCCCTCCCAGCGCTCATCGCCGGGTGCAACCAGACCGCCTTCGGGAATTGCCTCTTCCTCGGGAGTGTTGTCCAGGACCTCCCCCAAAGAGAAGGGAAGCAGTCGGATCTGCGAGGCCTCGGAACTCGAACTGGGCAACACACTACGAGGCGGCGGCGGGGCTGCGACGTAGGAGGCGCGGAAACGGATCAACTGATCCGTACCCGGCTGGAGGAAGCCCGAACCCGGGTAGGGCGGAAGATCGTAGGCGTCCGTCACGCCCAGGACTTCTCGAGATTCAGAGGCGGAGAAGGTCTTCAAACCAATGCGGTATGACAGGTGCGAATCCAAGCCCTTGAGCTTTCCGGACTCCAAGCGCTGCGAGGACAGAAGAATGTGGATCGACAGCGAACGGCCCAGACGACCAATTGCCACGAATAGCTCGCCAAAGTCGGGCTTGGCGGTCAGAAGTTCGGAGAACTCGTCAAGGATGATGAAGAGCGCCGGAAGGACTGGGAAGTCATGCTTTCCAGCTATACGATCCGCTTCATAATCCGTGACATTTGCATAGTTACCGGCATCACGCAGGATCTCTTGGCGACGAACCATTTCACCGTGGAGAGCATCTTCCATACGGTCGACCAGAGACAGTTCAGACTCCAGGTTCGAAATCATCGCAGAGACGTGAGGAAGGTCTGACATACCGGCGAAGGTCGCACCACCCTTGAAGTCAACCAGAACGAAGTTCAGCTGCTCGGGGGAGTGCGTGAGCGCAAGTGCAAGCACCAGAGTACGCAGCACCTCGGACTTACCGGAACCGGTTGCACCGATCAGCAGGCCGTGCGGGCCCATACCCTGCTGGGCGGCTTCCTTAATATCCAAAACGACCGGAATACCCTCGGGGGTGACAGCGAAGGGAACGCGCAGACGATCGCGTCCATTGCGGCGCTTCCACTGCCGATCCGCATCGAAGTCACGAATATCACCGATATTGAGCAATTCCATGAGGTCTTGAGAACGCTTCGGATCAGGCTTGCCGACAGGGGTTGCTGCGTCCCTGCCACCGGCGGTCAGGAAGCGGGTCAGGCGACGGGCCACGGCCTCGGCCTGAGGAATTCCCATGTAGTCGGCGTTGGCTAGCACTGGCTTTGCCTCAAGAAGCAGAACTTCCATGGGGGTGTGCTCATCGTTTGCGGGATGCAAAAGCAGACGAACACCGGTGGGGTTCATGAACATACCCCACGAGGTCAGGACCTTCATGATCGTCACGCCTGCGCAGCCCTCGATAGAGCCCAGGTGCGAATCGGGAGGAAGCTCGGCACCGTCGGTGATAACGATCAAATGCGGCCAGGGGCTTGCGTCATTTCGAGGCTGGAAGTGGCCTCGGGTCGTCATTTCCTCACCCAAGAGATCCTCGAGCTCGGCGTAGCTGGTGCACACCATTCGCGCACCGCCCAGAGCATCTGTGACCTCGGCAGAACGGATATGAGGCAGCCACTTCATCCACTCCCAGTTCGGGAGGTTTTCGGGAGTCGTCAATACCGCGATCTTCAGAGCCGAATCTGGCGTCATAACCGCAAGGTGGCAGATCATCGAGCGGACTTCTCCGCGGGCACGCTCGCCATCACCGGCGACCTCGACGTGAGAGAACTGACCCAAGTCCAGGCTGAAAGGAAGGTCTTCAACGGTCTTGTGGACATCTAGGAAACGGCGCATCGCCGAATGGCAGACGACATCTGGGTTGGCCATCTGGGGAATATCGGGTTCGACCAAGCGCATGGCCAGTTCCTGGTCAGAAGTTCCGATTCGGGTAGAGACGGAAGTATCGTCGCCCACTTCGCGTTCCCACAGGCGCGAGCCTTCTTCGGCTAAAAGCACCAATGAATCCGGCTCAGGCAGGTACCACTGCATAAAGATTCGCTGCTTCGCGGCAATATTACGCACGCTGGTTCGAGTCTCTGACAGATAGGAGAGGTATTCGCGACGCTGGGAGTTGACCTTATTTCGGTACTGCGAGACCTGGCGGTAGATGTTGAAACCAACCATGGAGAGCATCATGAAGACCATGCCGCCCGCCATCAGAAGCATTCGCGTGTTCTGCCCTTGAGTCAGCGCCATGATGACCATGACACCCATTGAGCCCATCATGGGGATCGCGGTAGCAAGGATCGAACCCATGCCGCCGGCTTCGACCTGGCTGGGTGGCTTTTCTACAGCGATTTCACCGCTGGGGAGCTCGGGGGCTTCCGTTTCATTGACGGCCATACAGTCTCCTGGAGT
>CAKAPY010000012.1 GCA_916719935.1 uncultured Actinomyces sp.
GTCGTTGCGGTGTTTGACATGAACATGCTCATGATTGCGGTGATGAGCATGACGCCCATGACGGTCAGTCGCGGCTTGCCAATGAATGGTTTCAGCAGCACTGCGGAGAGCGCGCGGTCGACCTTGTACTTCGCAGCTCCGTCGGCAACCATGAATCCGCCCAAGAAAAGGATGATGACTGGGTTGGCCAGAGCTCCAAAGAACTTTGTGTAGGCGGGGGCTTTCTCGGGGATGCTCAAAAGAGCGTGGTCAGAGATGAAGAGGACCTCGAGGAAAATCACCAGGACCGCGGTACCGGCAAGTGGGACGGCTTCGGTGACCCACAAGAGAATTGCCGCCAAGAAAATCCCAAACATTCTGGTTCCCGAGGCATCGAGGCCGGGCAGCTGGATGAGCAGACAGGTGATGATCGATATCAGTGCGCCCACAGCTCCAAACACCTTGAAGGGGCTCAGGCGTTGCTTGGTTGCAGTAAAGTCGGCTGGTCGGGTCGACATGTTCTGCGCGGAGCGCGGGTTAATAGATACAGATGCAGTTCTGCGGTTGCGGCGTACCATGGGCAGACCTCGTTGTCTTCACGGATTGAGTACGCATAATTATATGTCATACATCACGTGATGATGACCATTTTGGTGATCAATCAGCAAGCGATGGCATGCAGTAGGTGAGCCCGGCTTTGCTTGCAAAATCCCGCGTCGAAGGGTCGGGGAGAAGGGAAACAACTCCGACCACCGTGGCGCCCGCGCCTTCAACAGCTTCATGAAGCACACCGGTGTCGACCAAAGAAGAGTTCGCTAAAAGGACCGCCGGACGCCCGTGGATGGGTGCGCCATTGAAAGGTGCGTCCGAGGCCGTCGCTTGAGTCGGACGGAGAAGTGCGGCATCCAGATCCAGCCCTCGCCCTCCTGCTGCGTGAATCATCGCGGCAGCAAGTGCGCCATCACCTTCGGGTGCGATCACCACTTCGTAGTCACCGATTGCGAGGTCATTTTCCTCAAGAAGGTCAATGAGGACGTGGCCGCACACAGCCGCACCTTGAGCGCTCAAAGAAATCTCATTGAGGTGCGTCAGTGGTTCTTCGGTGTTCAGTATCGGTGCAGTGAGCCTGCGAAGGGCAAGGAGCTGAGGATCGTGAGTGATCATTGTTCCCATTCAGTTGGATGTGGGCTGGACGTAACGGATCAGGTCACCAATTCCGTTGTAGATACGGAAGGGACGGTAGGGGAAGTTCGCCACGTCATCTGAGCGTGTTGAACCCGAGAGCACCAAGAAGGTCCTCATGCCTGCCTCGACACCTGCGCGGACATCCGTATCCATGCGGTCGCCAACCATTGCAGCTTGTTCGGAGTGGGCACCGATCTTGTTGAGGCCAGCGCGAATCATGACGGGGTTTGGCTTTCCGACGAAATAGGGAGCCTTGCCAGTCGCTGCCTGGATCATTGCTGCGATGGAGCCCGCTGCGGGTAGGGTTCCTTCATCGGAAGGGCCCGAAACATCAGGGTTGGTTGCAATAAACTTTGCGCCGCGTTCGATCAGGCGGATTGCAGTGGTGAGTGCGTAAAAGTCATAGAAGCGAGTCTCTCCAAGAACGACGTATTCGGGGTCCTGGTCGGTCATCACGTAGCCCGCGGTGTGGAGGGCCGTCGTCAGCCCCGCCTCGCCGATGACATACGCAGTGGAGTTGGGGGACTGCTGGGAAAGGAAGGCGGCAGTCGCATTGGCAGAGGTCCAAATGTGTTCCTCGGGGACCTTGAGGCCCGAGTTCGCAAGTCGAGCAGAAAGGTCACGGTTTGTGAAGATCGAATTGTTCGTGAGAACCAGGAAAGGAATCCCATTTTCTTCCAGCGCCGAGATGAAGTCCTGAGCACCGGGAAGAGCACGATTCTCTTTTACAAGAACACCGTCCATATCTGACAGCCATGCGCTAATTGGGGGCATATCCGACAGTGCGGTGGAAAGTGAATTCGTCATGCATCTAATGTATCTGTTTGCGGGTTCATTCGGTAGGAAGAAGGCGATGATGGACACAAACTCTCAGCCAGAAGTGGGCGTTGGCCCCTGGCCCGGCGGCCCCGAAAACTGGCCGAGCGATGATGTCTACGATCCCCAACTCCTTGCCGATGGTGATCGGCGAAATGTCGAGGACCGCTACCGCTATTGGAAAATGGAGGCGATCATCGCTGATATCGCTGCCCACGCACTGCCCTTTGAGATTGCCATCGAAAATCTGGGACACGACTTCAATATCGGCTCAATCGTTCGTAGCGCGAATGCTCTGGGAGTCAGCCGCGTACATATTGTTGGAAGGCGACGGTGGAATCGGCGTGGCGCGATGGTCACGGACCGATATCTGGACGTTGTCCACCACAGTGATGTCACGGAATTCGCTGATTCGGTGCGTCAGCGGGGATTGTCGCTGGTCGGTATTGACAATGTGCCAGGCTCAATTCCGCTGGAAGGTCACCAGCTCCCCGCTCAGGCATGCCTGATATTCGGGGAAGAATCCAGTGGGTTGAGTGAAGAAATGCGCACGCAGTGCGGCGAGATTCTCCACATCACGCAGCGGGGTTCGACTCGCTCAATGAACGTGGGCCACGCCGCGGCAATCGCCATGTGGGCGTGGGTGATTCAGCACTCTTAAGCGCGAGCCAGGGCCTCGGCAGGAAAATCTTGTACGCGGTCGGTAAAGATCCCGCTGATGCCCCATTTTGCGGCCGTGCGCGCATCCTCAAGGGAATTGATGGTCCAGGCGTTCACTTCGAAGCCCGCGCTGAGCATCTCGTTCACCTCGGCCTCGGTCAGCCCTTCCCAAGCGGGATGGATGGCGCTGCACCCAAGATCGGCAGCCTGACGCCAGGAACCACCAGTGACCTCATCGCGACGGCACAGCCAGGCCAGCGGCAGGTTGGGCATTGCCCGGCGGACAGCGCCGAGCAGCTCGTGGTCAAAGGAAGAAATCAACAGGCCGCCCTTATTCTCGAAGGAGTGCAGTGCGACCTGAAGGTTTTCAACCAATGTATCGCGGCGTTTCCCCGCGGCTCGCGGCTTCAGCTCAATATTGAAGGAGGTCTGCGTCGCATTCGCAAAAGACACCACATCGGCCAGCTCAGGAATGCGCTCAAAACGGTAGGTCGGAGAAAACCATGCACCCGCATCAAGTCGGCGCAGTTCCCCGTAGCCCCAGGAATCCCAAGAACCTGAAGAATTCGTTGTGCGGTCGACCGTGTCATCGTGGATCACCAGCAGTGTCCCATCAGCCATGACGCCCACATCGCATTCGCACCAGCGTGCGCTAATCTCCGAAGCCTTGGCGAAGGCCGCGATCGTATTCTCGGGTGCAAGAGTCGATGCGCCACGATGGGCAATGATCTTTGGGAAGTCGCTCATTGTGTATCCTTCATTTCTTCACAACAGGTGCCAGTAGCCATCTCAGTTGGGTCTAGAAGTAATCGTCGACGGGAATTAATCCAATCCCCGGGACGAATTGCATCTTTGGGCGACCGGGATTCTGGTCGGTCTCATCAGCTTTCCCATGCATTCCGTCAATTCCCGCGCGCTCTTCTTGGCGGCTGAAACCCTCTTCTTCAGTGAGCGTTTCCATCTCCGAGGCCGCGCCTTCGTCAGGTTGGGTCATCAGCGCCGGGTCCAGTAGCATCGCTTCGTCACGTTTGGTCGGAAGAATGCTCTTCACGTAAGACTCAATCGCCTCATCTTGAGGGATATCGCGCCCGGCTTCTTCGGCCAAATACCAGCGGTGTTCAAGGAATTCGTGGAAAATCTGTGCGGGTTCAAGCTTTGCAGCAAGTTCTGCGGGAACAGCGCTGATGACGGGTTCGAAGACTTCGTTCATCCATTCGTGCGCAACGATTTCCAGGGGGATCTTGTTCTTCCCGGTCATCGCACGGTAGGTCTCGATGTCGTTGAGCATTCGCTGTGCCTGATTTTCGCCGACATCCATACCGGTCAAGCGCATGAGCTTTCGATGATGATGGCCTGCGTCGACGACCTTCGGAGTGATGATCATGTGGGTGCCATCAAGATCCGAGGACATCTGAAGTTCTCCGACTTCGAAGCCCAGGTCATTGAGGCGGCGGATGCGCTGAGCAACACGCCATCTTTGGTTGGTTTCGATGACTTCAGGGCCCGTGAGTTCATTCCAGAGCTCAAGGTAGCGTGAACGAATACGGTCGCCGACTGCGATGGGGTCTTCTTCGCTGGGGAAGAAAGAACCGGCCTGCAAGTCCATGAGTTCGCCGATGATGTTCGTGCGTGCAAGATCGACGTCGTACAGGCGTTGCCCTTCGGTGAGTGAAGGGTGAATTTCACCGGTTTCTGCATCGACGAGGTAGGCAGAAAATGACCCGGCATCGCGCCTGAACAAGGTGTTTGACAGTGAAACATCGCCCCAATAGAAGCCCAGAAGATGGAGGCGAACAAGAAGGACGGCCAAAGCATCAATTAAGCGTCCCGCGGTGTCGGGGGACATATGCTGCGAGAAGACTGCACGGTAGGGAAGGGAGAACTGCAGGTGTTCAGTCACCAGTACGGCTGCGAGCTCCTCGCCAAAGGCATCCCGCCGGCCGCTGACGACTGCTGTGGGGATCACCGAGGGAGCTCCCATTCGTGAGAGGTTGCGAAGGAGTTCGTACTCTTTGTACGCGACGCTTTCCCCGATCTCTTTGACTGCAATCACCCTGTCGGAAAGATTGACGAAGCGAACGACGTGGCGTGAAATACCGCGGGGAAGTGCGGCAAGGATTTCCTTAGGCCAGTCTTCAAGGGGAAGATCCCAAGGCAAATCCAGCAGTGCCGGGTCAACCGTTGCTGCCGTGATCTCAAGCGTTGAGGGAATGGGCATGGCTCTATTGTCTCATTCATTGCGCGATAGGGCACGGGGCCCGCAACCGTGTGGTTGCGGGCCCCGTATGAGCCGTTTTAGCGATCAGAAACCTTGATCACTCGGGCAGACGATCGCCGGTGGATGCAGAGAAGTTGTGCTGCTGTCCAGCCTTGATGCGAGTGTGGATCACGCCGCCGGGCTTCGGAGCGGTGCGCGGAGGAACGCGGACGATGAGCTGCTCGCCCTTGCCTTCGCTGCCAGAACCCAGACCGTGGCCGGAATCTGCACCTGCCAGGTGACCGTAGATGTAGGCATCCGAACCCAGTTCCTCAACGAATTCAACTTCGATCGGAATGGTGTTTTCGGTCTCTGCAGAAACAACCTCGAGGCCCTCGGGACGGAAGCCGATGGTAATCATGCCTTCGTCTTCGGGAACCATGGCGTCCAGCGTTGCCTGAGAGAGCGGAACCTCTGCGGTGCCGAGCTTTGCGACATTGCCTTCAACCTTGAACTTGCCCAGGTTCATGGCGGGGGAGCCGATGAAGCCTGCGACGAATTCGTTGGCGGGGCGCTCGTACATTTCCTGCGGGGTGCCGACCTGCTGGAGGAGACCGCCTGCGAGAACCGCAATGCGGTCACCCATGGTCAGAGCTTCGGTCTGGTCGTGGGTCACGTACACGGTGGTGACGCCCAGCTCGCGCTGCAGCGAAGCAATCTGGGTACGGGTCTGGACACGCAGCTTGGCGTCCAAGTTGGACAGAGGCTCATCCATGAGGAAGACCTGAGGCTTACGGACGATTGCGCGGCCCATTGCCACACGCTGACGCTGACCACCGGAAAGTGCCTTCGGCTTACGATCCAAGTAGGGCTCCAGGTCAAGGATGCGTGCTGCTTCCTCAACGCGCTGAGCAATCTCAGCCTTGGGGGTGCCTGCGATCTTCAGTGCGAAGCCCATGTTCTCGCGAACAGTCATGTGCGGGTACAGAGCGTAGTTCTGGAAGACCATTGCGATGTCGCGGTTCTTCGGCTGTACGTCGGTGACGTCCTTATCGCCAATGAAGATACGGCCGGAGTTCACGTCTTCAAGACCTGCGAGCATTCGCAGGGACGTGGACTTGCCACAACCGGAAGGACCGACGAGAACCAGGAATTCGCCATCCTGGATCTCAAGATCGAGCTGATCGACTGCTGGCTTGTCAGACCCGGGATAGATGCGGGTCGCCTTGTCGAAAGTTACAGTTGCCATATTGAACCTCCACCGGCGGTACGTGCCGGACGATCCTTTGTAGAGACCAGACGACAGCGTCTTCACTGCCGCCGCGCTTGCCTCACATCAGATGTGAAGTTCGCACTCGCTCACCATAGCACCGCTTGTCGTACAAATTCCAGCCCGATTTGTTGTCGACAGTGCACTTGAGACCTGAAATTCGTCAACCATTCGCTAGGCTTGGGGTGATGCGTGAGCAAGACATGATTGGTGGGTACCGCCTTCTCAAGCGCCTGGGCGCGGGAGGCGCTGCCACCGTGTGGCTTGCCTGTGACGAGGCCGGAGAGCGTGTTGCGTTAAAAATTCTTCACCCCGCCCTGGCTGCCGATGAAGACTATCGTGAGCGCCTCTTACGTGAAGCTCGGACGGTTAACTCGATTCGCGGTGGAGGGGTCGCGCACATCTTAGATATTGAGATCGATGCCACCCAGCCCTTCGTCGTTAGTGAGTACATCCCCGGCCCGACTCTGTCCGAACTTCTTGCCAGAGGGGCACTGAACATCGGTGGTGTAGCCGCGATCGGCGGCGCTCTTGCTCAAACCCTTGAAGATGTTCATGCGCGCCGGATTATTCATCGCGACGTCAAAGCCTCCAATGTCATTTGTTCGCCCCGGGGTCCCGTGCTCATTGACTTCGGTATCGCGATGGGACAGGACGAGGCTCGGCTCACCCAAACCGGCCTCGTCTCAGGTACCGCGGGCTATACCGCACCCGAATTGCTCAGAGGAGGACGGGCCTCGGCGGCTACGGACTGGTGGGGCTGGACGGCAACTCTGCTGACTGCGCTCACCGGGCGCCCACCCTACGGAGAAGGCGCAACAGAAGGGATTTTGGACCGAGTCCTTAAAGGCGAACCTGATACGCGAGGACTTGATCCGCGAGTTGCTTCGCTCATGCGCATGGCGCTGCATCCAGATGCTCATGTGCGTCCAAGCCCGGATCAGGTTGTTCGAGAGCTGGCGCAGTGGGGTAGGTTCCGCCTGAGCGACATGGCGGTCTATGGCGGCTCTATGGCGTGGGAAGGCCTCAATTGGGCGCGTCTTCTTGCACCTGCAACCTCCTCACAGGCTCCCACTGTGGTGGCTGGCCTGAGTGAGCGCGATGAAGGCGACGAGCGCTTTGTTGCTGACCAAGAGCATACTTCGCTCCTTGAGCCCGCAGACGCGGATGCAACTCGCGTAATGGAGAGCGGTTTTGCTGAGGATCCCTCCTATGTTGATCCCGAGGCCACTCAGGTTTATCCCCAGACCGCTACTGACCCTCGAGGCTGGGAAGGCAGAGGCGGGGGAGGGGAGACTGCTTATTTGCCGCCCGTTGCGCCAACGGCCTCGTCAATGGGAACAAGCTATCTTCCCGCAGAGGATGGATACCGTCAGGCGGCAATTCCTCCGAATGTCGAGTTCGTGACGGAACAACTTCATTACGAGTGGCAGCACCTGAAAACAGCGAATTTCATCGGACTTATTGCGCTGGCTGCGCTTGCTCTTGCACCTATATATATGGGGATGAGCGGGCTCATCTTTGTCGGCGTGATCACTGCTATTTTCGCGGTGCTGGGCGGTGCATACAGATGGCGCGAAAACCGCCGGATCCGCCATCAAGAGGTTCGTTCCAGTGACAACTGGGCAGCTCTGGGAATGCTTCCCTTTACGGGACTTGGAGCAATACTGTCGACGGCAATTGGCCTTTTCCCGGGGACAGCATTGGCTTGGGGGCAGTGGGTTCTCTTCTCACGCGATTTCTACGCGGAGATCGGCTGGTCAATTTATTCGGGCTTTTTTGCAACGAGGTTGGGTAATCCCGGTATTTCGTGGTTCCCTCTGGTCCTGACAGGACAAACACCCATTCAGTCTGATTCCTGGCTGGCGATGAATCCATCTTGGGTTTTGCTGACGTGGGTGCTGACAACGATTTCCCTGTGGGGAATGTGGGTAATGCCAACGGGGCGTCCGCTTCGTACTGGCCTGAGTGTGGCGGTAAAGGTCTGTGCGCCGCGAGTATGGATGCAGGTCATTCTTGGGCTGATTGGTGTACTTGCTATCGGTGTTATTCTCGCGGGGAATTTCTGACCGAGTGATCACATACCCTCTGCGGTGGACGCTTGCGTCAGCGGCCCTGCGGAATGAAACGGGTAGCATCAGCGTTGGTATTGTGCGTCGGTGGGTAATGCTCGCTAGGCTTGGATGCACATCAACAGAAAGGCCCAGATAATGGCAAAGCCGTCTCGCTCGCAGGAAGTGCGTGAGAAAGCTCAGCAACTGCGTGAGCAGCAGGTACGTGCGGATCGTCGAACCCGAAACATCATCATCGGACTGGTTGCATTGATTCTTGTTGTGATCATTGGTGCGATCGCTGCGGTGATCATTCAGTCGAACCACAAGAAGGCTCAGGACAGCCAAGCTGCGACCGCTGCTATCGGTACCTACGGGGACGGCGCGCCGATTGTGGTTTCTCACCTGGGTATTGGCAAGGTCGACGAATCTCTTCCGACGCTGACGGAATACTTTGATTACTCCTGCCACGTCTGCGCAGCCTATGACGTTGCTTTCGGTGAGAAAGCCACTCAAGATGCTCTCGATGGCAAGTTCAATATCAAGTACCAGCCAGTGAATACGGTGAAGGCGCCCTATCAGTACGCCGCAACCACCGCTTCTTTGATCGCCGCGCAAAAGGTCGATGCTCAGACCTGGGGCAAGTTCCACAATGCACTTCTTGCCTACTTCAACGAGGCCTACAACTCGGGTAACGGCTCCGTTGTTCAGGACCTGTCGAAGTCAGCCAAGCAGGTCAAGACCATTGCCTCACAGGTTGGAATTCCCGAGGATGTGGTGAATTCCTTCCCCGAGAATGGCGTTGATGACTACCTGACCAAGACCACTCAGGCGTGGGCAAATGCCACCTACGAGGGGCGCAGTCCCAATTCCTTGGGCACTCCCGAGTTTGTCATCAATGGCAAGACTGCTCTGGACTTTTCGAAGCTTGGCGTGACCACGGTTGATGGTATCTACCCGGTAATTCAGCAGCAGCTTTCTGCCGCGGGAACGGCATCCGCTTCGAAGTAAGGGGCAACGCGATCCCCTAGGGTAATCGAGCTTTGGAACTCGAAGTGTGAGGGCGCGTGCGTGACGTGGTCGCGTACGCGCCCTTTCTTTGTAGCTGTGGGGACTGCTGGAGCATAGCGTTTTTGTCGTGATGTGCAGCTTGTTTTGAGGAGCTAAAGGTGGCGTGTGAGCCACATTGCGATTTTTAATTCGTCTTTGCGGCCTCAGTCATGGCACACTATGTGGGTTGCCACCTTAGCTCAGTTGGTAGAGCACCCGCCTTGTAAGCGGACGGTCGTCGGTTCGAGTCCGACAGGTGGCTCCATTTTTTTATCTGGGAAACCGACTTCCGGTTTTTCCTAGATTTTCACGCTTTCGCAACATTTTGAATCTCATAAATTTAGGTTGCCGAAGCAATAAATATTCTGTTGGCTCGCTAAACTCGCAACTGTAGATCCAGCCTGCGCAAAGGCGCGCCTAGCTGACAGGGGAGAGGGATGGACGGACTCATCTCATTTGCTCTAGGACTCTTAACGTTTGTTGCCGCATTCTGCTTGGCTGGTCTAGCGCGAGCGATGCGAAATGATAAGTTACCGCCGAATATGTGGGCGGGAATCAGAACAAAGGTGGCATCAGAGTCGGAGGCGTCCTGGTATCAGGTTCAACGAGCGGGTTCAGTGCCACTCATTTGTTTAGCCGTTGCTTATGCAGATTCAGGTTTACTCTTTATCCTTCAAGGAATCTACCATGAGACTATTTCTGCACTAATTCCGGTAGCCGTGTTTAGCGTGCAAAGTCTTGTTGGAATTATATGGATATACATGGTGAGCCGTGACTGCGATCCGTCGCAAAACCAGAGTGGAAGCAGTGAGCTCTCCGAGAGATTTAAGCAAAAATGAATTCGGTCATCGTCGCGCTCTAAAAATATTGAGTCAGGAGGAGAGGGCTTTCTCGAAGGTTGCGGAATCTGCTGTATGCGCTGGAACCTTGCTCTCAAATACCCCCAGGGGTATCGTTGGAGGAGGTGAAGAAGACAAAAGCTCAAGTCAGAAAGTGAGCCGCGCATGCGAGTAGTTGTCGTCGGGGGAGTCGCGGGTGGCATGAGTGCGGCGGCACGCCTGCGCAGGCGCGATGAGGGCGCCGAGATCATCGTGTTGGAGCGCAGCAAGTACGTGTCCTTTGCGAACTGCGGGCTCCCGTACTACGTCGGCGGCGAGATCGAAGATCCCGCCAGACTCCTCCTCCATACCCCGCAAACCCTCAAAGCTGCGCTGAACCTCGACGTGCGCATCAACTCCGAGGTCACCGCGATCAATCCCGGCGCGCACGGCGTTCAGGTGACCAACACAGAGACGGGTGAGGCCTATACGCTCACCTACGACCACCTGATCCTCTCCCCGGGCGTCCTCGCAAGTCGACCTCCGATCGACGGCCTCGACTCCCCGCGCGTGCACACCCTGCGCACGGTCGACGATGCGCTCGCCCTGCGCGAGGCCTCGGGCACGCGCGCCGTTGTCCTGGGTGCCGGGTTCATCGGCATCGAGGCCACCGAGGCGCTCGCACAGCGAGGCTTTGAGACTCACCTCGTCGAGTATGCCGACCACGTCCTGCCGCCCCTCGAAGTCGAGATGGCCACGCTGGTTACGCAAGAGCTGCGCGCTCTTGGCGTGCACGTCCATGCAGGCGTTGCCGCTCAGTCCATCACCCACGGCGACGACCATGACTGCGTGACGCTCTCCGACGGAACTGTGCTGAGCGCCGACGTCATCGTCCTGTCGACCGGAGTGCGCCCCGACACCGCCTTCGCCGAAGCCGCAGGCATCGAGACCAACCGCGGCTACATCCTCGTCGACGAGCGCGGGCGAACCAGTGTCGACGGCGTCTACGCGGTCGGCGACGGCACGATGGGTTGCGACCATGACCGACCCGTCGCCCTGGCCGGACCCGCGAACCGCGGGGGACGCCTCGTCGCTGACGCGATAGCCGACGCCGAATACGGCGAGGCCGCCGCACGCCCGATCCCAAGCCCCCAGGGCACCGCGATCGTCCGGATCGGGAACCTCACTGCCGCCATGACAGGCGCTAACCGTCAGGCCCTCGATGCTTCGGGCACGGGGTACTTCACGGTGCACACGCACGCCAATCAGCATGCGGGCTATTTCCCCGGTGCAAAGCCCGTCCACATCCTCATGCACGTGGGCACCGACGGGCAGATTCTCGGCGCGCAAGCTGTGGGCGCCGACGGCGTGGACCGCCGCATCGACGTCATCGCGACCGCGATGCGTGCAGGACTGAGCGCGACTGGCCTCATCGACCTGGACCTCGCCTACGCCCCGCCCTACGGGCAGGCCAAGGACCCCGTCAACCAGACCGGCATGGTCGCGCACAACGTGCTCACCGGCGAGCTCATCCTCACTGGACCGGACACCCTCACCGAGGATATGCCGGTCCTGGACGTGCGCACGCCCGGTGAGTACGCGGCCGGTCACATGCCAAACTCCCTCAACATCCCCCACACCCAGCTGTGCGACCGCCTCGATGAAGTCCACACCTGGGTCGATGAGAACGTCGGCGACCAGCCCTTCGTCGTCATGTGCGCCGCGGGCGTGCGCTCCTGGATCGGCTACCGCATCGTGCGCTACGCGGGCTTTAACGTCACCATGCTGTCGGGCGGCATCCAGACGCTGCGAGCGTGGCTCGGCGATCGGGCCGAGGCCGTCCTCGTCACGGGGGAGGGCCGCTCATGACAACGCGCAAGCAGGTTGTCAATCGCCTCAAGCGTGCTCGCGGGCAGCTCGACAGCCTCATCGACCACATCGAGAGTGGAGATGCGAACTGTCGGGATGTGCTGACCCAGTTCGCGGCAGTTAACTCCGCGATGAAACGCGCGAGCTATCTCGCGGTTGCGATGATCATGTCGCAGTGTGCGCTCGAGGATTCCAGCCTCGAAGCCGATGATGCGCCGATACCCGAAGTGGAAGATTCTCTAGTCAAAACTGGGAGCATCTCGATCGAAGAACTCGAGCAATTGTTCCTCCGGCTAGGCTGATGCGACGAAGCGATCAGCCCGCCTAGAAAAACCTCATAACACCATGCAGCGGATCCGCTGACGGATTCGAGGTCCAATCAACGAAGGAGACAATCATGTGTCGACCCACCACCTGCGAGGTATGCGGAAAGACCACTTGGAAGGGCTGCGGTAAGCACATTGACTCGGTGAGGGAACAAGTGCCCGCGGATCAGTGGTGCGATAAGGACCATACCGACGAGGAATATGCCGCCGCCGAGAAGAAACGTGGTTTCTTCGGTAGTTTCTGCAGCTAGCTCTTGGCCCTTCTGGCATCGTCGCGCGCTGCGACGATCGCATCCACGCGTCTTTTTCGAGGCCCGCGTACTCAACGTCTCAAGCAGGATTATTTCTCGTAGGATACGAATACCATTGAGTCATGAGGTGGGCGACAAAATCAACGTGGATTCGTATCGCTGTACTGTTCGGCATCTACCTGCTGGTGCCGGCGGTATGGTTTGGTGTCTCGCATGTCTCAGACTCGATGGAGATCGTAAAGAGCCTCGTGTTCCTGATCCTGCTCGCGATCCTGCCGCTCCTCGCAGTGGTCTTCGGAGCCTGGGATGGGGTAAAGGAGGGCTTCAGCCTCCTGTGGTTGCTCGCGCCTTTTGTGTGTTTTCTGGTGCCGATGTTCCTGTTCTTCAACGACAGTGCCCTTATCTATGGGGTGGGCTATAGCGTGCTTGGCTTTGTTGCCCACTGCGTTGGCTCCCTCGTCCATGCGCGCCGCGGGCCACGGGCGTAGACGCGTGCCGCGTGCGGAAGGATTGAGCGCTCAAATAACCCATCCGCGTGCGCGGTCAAGTCCTATGTAGGGGAAGTATCCGTTTGTGATTTCGGGGCAAGGTTGCTGCGAGCCTACATGTGGTGCCGATACGCTAAAACGATTTTGAATCGTGAAGTTATTGGTTGACAGAAAAACAAAAAACAGGAGGAATCGATAGACTCGGCTCTGTCCATCCAATTTTGCGCGGGCGCACCCCGAATTACGCGCCTGAGCTGCCCTAGATAGATGGGTATTTCCTCATGCACCGTGTACATCGTTGTAGGCAACAGCACACCCTTCGGACTCTCTTTGTTGCGACCCTCCTGTCGACAGCACTTGGACTTGGGACCTCGATGGCGCCCGCCCAAGCTGAACCTGCCATTCCCTCTCCCGAGGCCTCCTCCTCTACGGAAGTGGCTGTTCAGAGGCCCAGTGAGATGCCCGCACCCAGCGGTGAAGATCGGGCGGCTCGCGGAGCGACTGCCTCGTCGGAAATGACACTGACCAATGAACGCAATACGACGGATGTCGTCATTGAACTTCCCGAGGGCGCGGCTCGCACAGCCCTTCTTGAGAGCGCGGATACTGTGCACCTACGCGCAACGATGAGTTACCGCGGGAAAATAACGCGCGAAATTGATCAGCGGATCTCATTGAAGGACTTCACTGATGACTACTACATCGTCGACTTCAAGACCTTCGGAAAGTTCACTGTCGAACTTTCGACCGAGAAAAACGGTTCGCTTGTTCGACGCTTCCCGAAGCAGACAGTTGGCGTAACTGCGGATAGCTACAACATTGCACCAATCAGCGCGACCCTACCTGTTGCAATGTTCTCCCTGAACCTGTGGGGAGAAAACTCGATTCGTAAAACAGGTCCCGTGATCGCGATGTTTGAGCGTCCCAACGCCTACGACTGGGGTGCCTTGCCCGGCCCAGCAGCTCCAGAGAGTGGTGTTTATGCGCTGCCTTACCTGAGTGAACGTGAGATCGCCCTTCAGCCCGGTGGCTTCGACGAGGCCTCGCAGCAGTTCCGTGATCGCATCGACATCGTCGCCGACTACGTGCGTGACCTGCGTGAGTTGGATCCTTCTTCAGAATTCCATCTTTACTCGGTTGACATGTTCCCGAACATCATCCAGAAGGTGATCTACGCTAACCGGATTCCAGAAGATCAGTACACGATCAACCTCATCACTGATGGTGCGTATTCCTATGTGAAGTTCGCTGATCTGTACAAGGGAGCAAATCCCAAGGGGACGCATGATCGCTTGGTGCGCGAGTGGAAAGAAATGAAGGAACACGCTTACGCCAATGGGCGTGCTGATACGAAGGCATCCGATCAGGGCAGTACTGCTGACTATCTGTGGGCACTGGTTGATTCTGAGCCGAACGCACACTGGTGGCTGGCTCGCCCGAAACTTCTGAGTACTTCTGGTGATGGGAATGCCTTTGCAACCCAGGTTCAAAAGTCCCCAAAGGTTCGCGGGGTGAATATCTCTCAGCTGCTGAGTGCGAATATCAAACCCTCGAAGAAAGCGACGGAGCAGTTTAAGGCCCTCTATAACTTCAACGATGGCTACTTCAGTGCCGCGGAACGTGAGGGCAAGGACGTCCTTCTGCTTCTTGGAACGATTCATCCCAATGAGCAGGGCTTCGAGGACTATGCCCGTTTTACGAAGAGCTACTACGGGGATCGTTACGCCTACTACTACAAGGGGCACCCAGCGACACCCACGGAAATGTCAGTTCCCAAGCAAGAACAACTCAAGCGCCTAGGAATGGAAGATGTCGATGCCTCCATTGCGGCGGAATTGATTCTGTTCTTCAACCCGGGAATCGACATCGCCGGTTATCAGTCTTCAACTTTTGAGTCGACCCAGGCTGGGCGCTCGAAGGGAGTGTTTAACTACACCAAGGGTGAAGCCATGGCGAAGGCTGATTCCCCCTACCGTGACCTCGACTTCTGG
>CAKAPY010000013.1 GCA_916719935.1 uncultured Actinomyces sp.
GGCGCGGTCGCAGACATGGTGTTTTTCGATGTACCCGTAACGACGATTGTCGACACCATCGAGGAGCTCGTCCAAACCGGCGCTTCTCGCCAGATTGCAACGATTATTGACGGAGACCTGCGCTGGGTTGATCCGCGTTTCACCGACATCTTTGAGGGAGACGTGCAATGACTACTCTCACTCCGCTCGCTTCCACGCTCGTCAAGCAACTTGACCTTGCGCCCCATCCCGAGGGCGGCCACTTCCGTCGCACGTGGACCGCACCCACGCATGTGGAAACCTCTCGCGGCCAGCGAGCCACGGCCTCGGCAATCCTCTTTGTGCTCGATCGCGACGAGGAAGCTGCCTGGCACTTGGTGCACTCTGATGAGCTGTGGATTTGGTCGGGTCCGGGAGCGCTGGAGATTCACTTGGGTGGAAATGGCGAGGCCCCAAGTTCCGAGCCGCAGATCGTGATCTTAGCCTCGCCGGATGCTGGCAATGCAGAACTCTCCCCTTCTGAGCCTTCGAACCCCGTGCAATTCCTTGTCCCCGCCGGTTCGTGGCAGCGTACTTTTGCAAGGGGCCAAGCAGCACTCGCAACATGCATTGTGTCACCCGAGTTCTCTTTCGAAGACTGGAAGCTTGCGGAAACCAATTCCTGAAGCTTTTCTATGTATCGACAATGGTCATAGCAATGCCGTAGCCTAAATAAGCAATCCAGTAAGAACTGGAAGTATCACTATTGAAGGAGCCAACCGTGGATCTGGAAAACCTGAAGAAGCAGGCCGAAGAAGGCTTTGAAGCTGCAAAGGACAAGGTCGGAGACGTCGTCGAGGCAGTTAAGGACAAGGTCGGAGACGTCGTCGAGGCGGCTAAGGACAAGGCCGGAGACGCTAAGGACAAGGCCGAAGATGTCGTCGAGGCGGCTAAGGACAAGGCCGGAGACGCTAAGGACAAGGCCGGAGACGCCGTCGAGGCGGCTAAGGACGAGCTGGATAAGTGACCATTAGCATCAAATAAATCAGAGGGCAGATCCAATTGGATCTGCCCTCGGTTATTAGACCCATCATAGCGAGGATCCACGCAGACCATATCTCACATCTAAAGTTTGAGACTATCTCTTTCCATTAGCACGTAGTTGCCCTTAGCCTTAGAGCGTGGGTGCTTTACCCATGGGTTGACAAGCACTCAAAATTGTTCTGTCCCAATATCTTCATAGGGAGCACACGTGGTTCGTCCCAAGATCCGTTTCCGTAAGTCCGCACTCGTCGCAATCGCAGCAACTGCCGTCATGGCGCTGGGTGCATGCGCGGGCGGAACCACTTCCAGCAGCACAACTTCCGCAACCGCCGATGCTAACGCAACCGGCGAAGCACTCCCCACCGTAACCAAGGGCAAGCTCACCATCGCCACCGGCGACCCCGCTTACAGCCCTTGGGTTCTCAACGACAACCCCGAATCCGGTGAAGGCTACGAGGCCGCAGTTGCCTACGCAGTCGCCGAGAAGCTGGGCTTCTCCAAGGACCAGGTCGTGTGGAAGCGCACAACCTTCGATTCGGCAATCGCACCTGGCGCAAAGGACTGGGACTTCAACATCCAGCAGTTCTCCATTACCGATGCTCGCAAGCAAGCAGTGGACTTCTCCAGCCCCTACTACACGACCTCCGAAGCGGTTGTCGCCGTGAAGGGCACCCCCGCTGCCGAGGCCAAGAGCCTCGAAGACCTGAAGAAGCTGAAGTTCGGCGTTCAGACCGGTACGACTTCTCAGAACTACGTGATGAACAAGCTCAAGCCCAGCACCGATCCGCTGATCTTCAACGGTTCTGCTGACGTGGTCCAGGCTCTCAAGGGCGGCCAGGTTGACGCAATCGTCGTGGACCTGCCCACCGCATTCAACGTCATCGCAACCCAGGTTGAGAACGGCACCGTGGTTGGCCAGTTCACCGCGAACGAGGATGGCAACAACTTCGGTCTGCTGCTTCCTAAGGGAAGCGCTCTGACCCCCGCGGTCACCAAGGCAGTCGACACGCTGCGCGATAACGGCACCCTGGCCGAACTTCAGAAGAAGTGGCTGGCCGACGCCGCATCCGCTCCGATCTTCGAGCAGTGATCTTCTTCTCCGGCTTGGGATTCGTCCCAAGCCGGAGAATTTTCATCCCCCTTGTCCTGATTGCTTCACGCATTCAAAACCCACGCAGAGGACCCCGTGCTCACCGATTCCCACTCAGCAGACCCCATGGCTGAATTCCCAGTCTCTGAGGTCGAGCGCCAGCGCCGTCGTTACCGGCGCACGCGCACCACTCGCTCACTCTTGATCTCCGCGATCTCCACTCTGATCATCGCGGCACTCATCGTTGTCATCTTGGCCTCGTCTCCGGGGTGGAAGACAACCCAACAAACCTTCTTCAACTGGGAATACGCGAAGAGCTCCTTCCCCGCGGTCCTCTCCGGCATGTGGCTCAACATCCGCATGCTGCTGGTTGCAGCGACTGGCGTGGCGGTCTTTGCAACTCTTCTTGCTGCCGCACGTACCTTGGGCGGACCGGTATTCTTCCCAATCCGATTCCTTGCTGCCGCATACACGGACATCTTCCGCGGTGTGCCCTTCATTGTGGTCCTGTACATCATCGGTTTCGGAATTCCCGCTTTGAACCCGTCCAGGCGCATCGATGTCACGCTGCTGGGAACCATCGCCCTGGTCATCACCTACACCTCCTACGTTTCCGAGGTGCTCCGTGCTGGCCTCGAGTCCATTCACCCCTCGCAGCGCTACGCAGCGCGTTCTCTGGGCCTGACCCACGGACAGACCATGCGTCACATCATCGTGCCGCAGGCAGTTCGTAAGGTCACCCCCGCTTTGATGAACGACTTCATTTCCATGCAAAAAGACGTGGGCCTGATTTCTGTTCTGGGAGCAACTGACGCAATCCGCGCAGCACAGGTTCAGCAGGCAACGACCTACAACTTCACTTCCTACGTGGTCGCGGGCCTCCTCTTCATCGTCTTGTCTTTCCCCTTCATTCGCCTGTCCGATTGGTACACGGCTCGACTACGTAAGCGCGAGCAGATGGGAGGCACCGTCTGATGAGCACGGAAACCACCACCCCCGACGAAAGCTTGGCAACCTCCGCGGAACACCCCGTCCTTTCTGTTCAGGGCGTCGTTAAGCGCTTTGGTTCCAACATCGTTCTGCGTCGCCTGGACCTTGATGTTCACCGTCACGAGGTCGTTGTACTCTTGGGTGCCTCAGGCTCGGGAAAGTCGACCCTCCTGCGCTGCGCGAATCTGCTTGAACGCGTCGACGACGGCCAGATTTTCCTTTCGGGAATGGACATCACCGACCCCAGCATCAACGCCGATAAGGTTCGCGGACAGATCGGTGTCGTGTTCCAGCACTACAACCTGTTCCCACACATGTCAGTGATCGATAACGTGACGCTGGCTGCACGCAAGGTCCACGGGTGGGCACCGGAACGCGCAACAAAGCGCGGTATGGAATTGCTAGAACGTATTGGTCTTGCTCAAAAAGCCGAGGAATACCCCGACCGGCTTTCGGGTGGCCAGCAGCAGCGCGTCGCTATTGTTCGTGCACTTGCAACCAATCCCGAGCTTCTTCTGCTCGATGAAATCACCTCAGCATTGGACCCCATGCTGGTCGGTGAAGTTCTTGACCTCGTCCGCGAAGTTAAGGACTCGGGTTCCACGATTCTTATGGCAACCCATGAAATCGGTTTCGCACGCCAAGTAGCAGACCGCGTGGTGTTCTTGGAACGCGGAAAGATCGTTGAACAGGGCACCCCTGAGGAGGTCATTGACAATCCGAAGATGCCTCAGACTCAGGAATTCCTGGCTCGCGTCTTCCACTGAGCGCCCAAATAGCTCTGCGTCCCTCTTGTGGGCGGTTCCAAAGCCGCTTGCAAGAGGGACATTGTTTGAGCCCTCAGTTTCTCCCGGCCTCGATATCAGCCCAGAACGCAGCAAGAACATCCGCCAACGCAGCCGGATTTTCTAATTGAGCGCTGTGTTTTGCATCTGAGACCACCTCATAGCGCGCACCTAATAACGCGGCTTCTTCACGATGCATCTGCTCCGGCCAAACTGTGTCCCCCACTCCGTGAGTAATCAAGACAGGAAGCCCACTTTGACGCAGGGGAAGCGACACATCTGGATAACGAGCCAAAATGAAAGCCGCACCCATGAGCGAGTCCTCGCTGGTGACCATCGCGCGCTCGGCAATCAGCTCATCCCTGGGATCACTACTCAGAAATTGGGAAATGTACCACGCAGATAATTTCTTTCCCGTTGCTGAGGATAAAAGACGCTGACGCAGGGGTGTCCAACGCATCGATTCAGGCGGCCGAGGGCCTGTAGAAAACAGTGTCACCGAACGGAAAAGTTCCGGTGCAACCACTGCAGCTTGCCTGGCAATTACACCGCCAAACGAATGTCCCAGCAGGTGAATTGGCCGCACGCTGGCACCCATCGCGCGCGCAACCTCAATCAGGTCGCCGACGAAGTCAGCCAAGCGATAATTCTCAACGCCTTTGGGAGCCGCAGAATCCGCCTGTCCGCGCTGCGAATAAGCACAGGCGCTGCGACCGCGCTCAGCCAGATACGGCAAGAAGGGAGTGAAATCTTCCTTGGAGCCCGTAAACCCCGGAACTAAAAGCGCCGGAACAGGCTCGGGCTGCTCACCAGCGTGAGGCACCTCGTGTACCTCCAACGCGCTCTCCGCCTTGGGAACAATGCCTGCCACGGCCTCGTCAATGAAAGCGGCAGTCAGTACGCCCGCGGACGTGGGGATCCCCACGCAGGTCACCTCCTGCGGAAGTTCCCCCACAAATGGTGCCTGAGGGACAACACCGTGAATCTGCATTCCAACCCCCTAAAGGTGAAGCCGGCGGAAAACCGCCGGCCCCACACTACATCTGCATCCCCTCAACACATTCGCCTCAAGGGAATTACGCGATTACTCGAGCTCAAAAGCACCCGTGTACAGCTGGTAGTACACGCCCTTTTGAGCAATCAGTTCGTCGTGGCTTCCACGTTCAATAATACGGCCGTGATCCAGAACCATAATGGCGTCGGAATTACGGACCGTGGACAGACGGTGTGCAATGACGAAGACAGTACGTCCCTCCATGAGGTTATCCATGCCGTTCTGGACCAGTGATTCTGTACGCGTATCAATCGATGAGGTCGCTTCGTCCAAGATCATCGCTGGCGGATCGGCAACAGCTGCACGCGCAATAGACAGCAACTGTGCCTGCCCCTGCGAGAGGTTTGACCCATTGCCACTGAGCTCGGTCTGGTAGCCATCGGGAAGACGCTCAATGAAGGAATGAGCATTCGCAAGCTTTGCTGCTGCGATGCATTCCTCATCGGTCGCGTCCAGTCGCCCAAAGCGGATGTTATCCATGACGGTGCCGGTAAAGAGCTTCACATCCTGAAGCACGACGCCCAGCGAGCGACGCAGATCAGACTTGTGGATCTTCCTGATGTTGATGCCGTCAAAACGGATCTTGCCGTCATCGATATCGTAGAAACGATTGATCAGGTTAGTGATAGTCGTCTTGCCGGCGCCCGTTGCACCGACGAAAGCGATCTTCTGCCCAGGCTCTGCCCACAGCGAGATGTCGTGAAGAATCGTCTTTTTCCCGTCGTAGGAGAAGTCGACGTCTTCCATGACCAGCTCACCGCGTAGACGCGTGTAGGTGACCGTTCCGTCGCTGTGCGGATGACGCCATGCCCATACACCCGTGCGTTCTTCAGTGGGATGAACATCGCCATTTTCATCGACCCGCGCGCGGACCAGGGTCACGTAGCCCTCGTCTTCTTCACTCTCTTGCTCCATCAAGGCAAAGACACGGGAAGCACCCGCAAGACCCAGGGCGATCATCGGGACCTGCATCGAGGCCTGTCCCAGCGTCTGTGTAAAGTTACGGACCATCCCCAGGAAGGAAACGACGACGCCAACGGTGATTGCGCCCATACCCGCGAAGCCGAAATTCGGAGTCTGGAGCTCAACCATGATGCCGCCGACCAGGGCAACGGCAACATAAAGGATATTCCCGATATTGCCCAGGGTTGGCATGAGCATGTTGCCGTATTGGTTCGCACGTTCTGAATCGTTGAACAGTTGGTGGTTGTAGCTCAGGAAATCATGCTTAACAGCATCTTCGTGATTGAAGACTTTAATGACCTTCTGGCCATCCATCATCTCTTCGATGTAGCCCTCTTCTTCAGCCAGCGAGCGCTGCTGCGCAACCATGAACTTCGCTGAACCGCCGCCCATTTTCTTTGTCACACCAAACATCGCGACAGTCGACGCCGCAACGAGAAGAGTGAGCCACAGCGAGTAACTGAGCATGGTGATTGTCAACGCGAGGATCGTGAGTACGGACTGGATCAGGGTCGGGATCGATTGGCCAATAAGCTGGCGAATCGCGTCGGTATCGTTCGTGTAGGTCGACATGACCGCACCGTGAGGGTGCGTATCGAAGAACTTCAGCGGAAGCGTCTCCATGCGATCGAACATGTCATCACGCATCTTCTTGAGCGTGCCCTGAGTGACGATTGCCATCAGACGCGTGTAGATGAAAGCGCACACAATACCCGAGCCAAAGATAATGCCCATGATCACAACCAGTCGCACTAGCTGCGACATCACGGCCGGGAGTCCCTGGCTCATGCCGGGAATAATCACGGTATCAACGATCTGCTGGAGGAAGATCGCGCCAACCGCAGATGCGATACCAGAAATCACAATGCAGATGCCGACAACACTTAAGTGGATCTTATAGTTCGCCCACAGGTAGGCCATCAGCCTTCCGAAAGGACGCGGCACTCCATCAAGCTTGTTGGGGTCTTTCATTCCCGAGGCCGCGCCTTCTTTTTGTTTTTGGCTTTCCTCGCGTGCTTTCTCAGCTTGATCCTGCGGAAGCACCTCTACCGATGCGGAAGCGTGAGCGGCAATCTGATCTGCTTGTTCTTCTTCGTAGCGTTCAACCGACATTTCAGGCCACCTCGCTTTCATGTGTACTGTTTTGAGTGTCGTAAAGTTCGCGGTACTCGCCACCCAAGTCAAGGAGTTCCTGGTGAGTGCCGTGCTCCTTGATACGCCCGTCATCCAAAACGATGATTTGATCGGCATGCTGGACTGAAGAAATGCGCTGCGCAACGATGATTGTTGTCGTATCCGGGATTTCCGTTTCGAAAGCCTGACGGATCAGCGAATCGGTTCGAGTATCAACCGCACTAGTTGAGTCATCAAGGATCAAGATCTTGGGCTTCTTCAGCAAGGCGCGTGCGATGCACAGACGCTGCTTTTGGCCACCCGAGAGGTTCGACCCGCCCCTTTCAATCATGGTGTCATAGCCATCAGGGAACTGACGGACAAATTCGTCAGCCTGTGAAAGCTCGCAGGCTCGGATGATTTCTTCATCGGTTGCATCAGGGTTACCCCAACGGAGGTTTTCCTTGATCGTTCCAGAGAAAAGAATATTCTTCTGAAGAACAACGGACACTGCATCACGCAGGGGTTCGAGGCGGTAGTCACGCACATCGATCCCGCCAACGGAGACCCTGCCTTCCGTCACGTCATACAGTCGTGGAATCAACTGGATGAAGCTGGTCTTACCTGAACCAGTTCCACCGACGACGCCCAGCGTCGAGCCTGCGGGGATATCCAAAGTGATGTTTTCAAGCGCGGGGCGTTCAGAGTCTTCGCGGTACTTAAAGGTCACGCCTTCAAAGGTGATATCACCGGTGGGCACTTCACGGATTCCATATTCGGGGGAGGTCAATGGAGATTCGTATTGAAGTACCTCAGCGATACGGTGTGCGGACTCTGCAGCGATCGTCACCATAACGAAAATAAAGGCCAACATCATCATGGCCGTGAGGATCTGAATACCGTAAGTGATCAGTGCTGACAGTTGACCGGTGGTCAATTCACTGCCGCCTGAGGCCACAATCATCTGCGCGCCGATGAAGTCGACCAACATGATCGCACCAAAGATGAAGAACATCATGATGGGGGTATTGAGAGCCATGATCTTCTCAGCAAAGGTGAAGTCTGCTCGTACTTCCTCTGAGCGCTTGGCGAAACGAGTCTTTTCATACTCTTCGTTGACGAAGGACTTCACAACTCGGATACCTGCGATGTTCTCTTGGACCGAGTTATTCAGAGCATCGTACTTCTTAAAGATTCGCCGGAATACCGGGAAAATGAAGATGATGATCCCGAACATGATTGCCGCTAGGAACGGCAGCATGATGAGAAAAATCAGGGACATGTGCCAGTTGATGCGAATTGTCATGACGATCGAGAAGACGACCATGAGCGGGACGCGGACGGCAACGCGAATAACCATGCCGTAGGCGTTTTGGACGTTGGTCACGTCCGTTGTCATGCGGGTAACCAGGGAGGATGTCGAGAAACGATCGACGTCTCCGAAAGAGAAGTCCTGAACCTTGAAGAAGAGGTCTTGACGCAGGTGCTTTGCCAACCCCGCTGCTGCGGTCGCACCGAAGCGGGCGGCGAGGATGCCGAAGAGGAGGGAGAACATCGCCATGACCAGCATAAAAACACCAAGGCGGACAACTGGAGTGAGCGCACCACCCTGAAGGTGATCGACCAACGAGGCCATAATCAGTGGGAGGAAGCACTCAAGAATGACCTCTCCCGTGACAAACAGCGGTGTCAGAAGCGAAGCGCGACGATACTCACGCACACTTCTCAACAAAGTACGAACAGTCGACATCTAGCGCTGGACCCCCGAAAAATTACTGCGTGTAATAGGAAGCTACCCGTAGACCTTCAAAGGAATGCATCTTTGCGGCCGGGGTAGGCGGATTAATCATATGATGTAGATCATCCCATGTTAGCCGCCTTTCCTAATGGCGGCGATACCATCTAGGCAATGACGCGATAGGCGAAATCAAAGGCTACACAAGCACAAAGTTTCATAGCTGATTCATAGCTTTAGCCCACATCAAGCACAGATTACGCCCGTAGATTTTCAGTATCAGACATAGGGGGT
This sequence comes from uncultured Actinomyces sp., assembly GCA_916719935.1. GTDB lineage: Bacteria > Actinomycetota > Actinomycetes > Actinomycetales > Actinomycetaceae > Pauljensenia. The sequence goes on from CAKAPY010000013.1 coordinate 9,027, forward strand.
CGCAAGGCCCCGTCTCCTTTACCTGTTGAGGGACGCTGTTTAGAACGCATATTGTGTTGATGGGATGCACGTGGGGCCGGCTTTGCCGGCCCCACAGTGTTTATACAGCCGTACAAAGACCAATAAAGACCTATCCACGCACCTCACTGACGCTTGTAATTACACGTGTTCGGGGATACATCGAAACTGTAAATTCATCCTCGTAGGCACAGTGCTTTCGAAGCTGTCTGTATGCATGGGTACCCGTGTAGTTCGTGCCGTCAGTGAACTTCACACCAATCTGTTCGCCAGACTCCTTTATCAAGGTGACACGAGTGATAAATATGCGAACCTTTGAGCCTCTCTTTCGCATAACAGTTGAAGTCTCTTCTTTATGCGCCACGCAACGCACGCTGAGTTCCTCACTACCCGACACTGCATCTGCCACCACCTGAGCGGATAAGACGGACCCCATCCCAATAAGACCGCAGTCAATGGTCACCAGCGCAACACACAACACCTTGGAGATCCGTGGAGACAAGCGACGCCGAGATCCCACCGCACCTTGCACACTACCCTGAGCACAGCGCTTGATTACCGGAATCAACATGATCGCAACAGCAATAGGCGTCGCACACACCAGAGCCCAGCTCAGCAAAGCGAAAGACCATAATTTTGGAGACTCCAGGAAGAAGAGAGGCCCTGCAATCGCAGTGATGATGAAAAGCCACAGGTGGACCGTAGCGTGCCGACTCATTGAACGAAGCGACAGTGTTTTCACTTTTACTCCTGTCCGAGCGCCCTCTCCAATGCACTCAGCCCCATTGCCAACAGCGCCGAATCGCTCTCATCCGCGCGCGATATCGACTGGTTGATCAATTCTCGCCACGGCCCTTCGCGAAGCAGGCGGCCGCCCTTCAAGACGATGATATGCGCATCAAGTGCAGCTGCATCTTCAATCTGGTGTGTCACCATGATGACAGTTCGCCCAAGGAATCGTTGCGCAATCAACTCACGCAGCCCACGTGCGGCCTCGACATCGAGCGCCGCCATCGGTTCATCAAGCAACAAGACCTCGGGAGCGACAACCAGCGCACGAGCCAAAGCGGTCCTTTGAGCTTGCCCACCAGACACCTGAGCCGGACGACGCTGCGCAAAAGGCGCCAAACCAACAGAGGCAAGGGCCTCCTGTGCGCGCACCTCGGCCTCGGCAGGGGAAATACCGGCGCAGCGTAAGGGGAAGGCAACATTAGCAAGCAGGCTCATGTGGGGGAACAAAACGGGCTTCTGCTCTAAGATTGCAATCTTCGGCTGGCGGCCTGAGACACCATCTGGCCATTCCCAGGTATAGGTCATCTGCGGCGCATCGAGGGCACCAGAAAGCACCGACAAGAGCGTGCTCTTTCCCGCGCCGTTATGTCCCATCAACGCCGTGACGACACCGCCTTGGCAGGTGAGGTCAACGTTGATATGCCTCTCGGAAAGAGTTCCAGCAATCCGTACGCCGGGGACGGGAACGCGTGGAAGCTGGCCATGCGCCTCTCCATCCTTATTCCCGAGGCCGTGGCTAGGCTCAGTAGCCAAGCGCGAGGCCGTAGGAACTTTCGCCTCGTCAGCGGAGGTCCCACTCAAGAGGCGCGAATACCACCACTGCGAAAAGGCCGAAGCGCCGCCGACCAGGACAAGCGCAACAAAGACCAAGATGACAGACAGCATCAGGGCCATATCGGTTGACTCTTCGCGCTGAAGATAGATTTCCAAAGGAAGCGTACGGGTCACTCCAGCCAAAGACCCCGCAAAAGTAATAGTTGCGCCAAACTCCCCCAGTGCACGCGAGAAAGCCAAGGCCGTCGAAGACACCAGAGCTGGGATCATCAGCGGCAGGGTGACAGACCACAGTGTTCGAGAAGGCGAGGCTCCCAGCCCACTCGCAACGCGTTCCTCATTGAAACCGCGAGTGCGCAATGCACCTTCAAGTGAAGAAACAAAAAAGGGTAGTGACACAAAGGTCTGCGCCATAACGACCGCGACCGTCGTGAAAGCAATATTGATGCCGAAGATTTGCAGATAAGCACCGATCAGGCCTCGGCGACCCCAGGTGATCAAGAGTGCCAAGCCCGCGACAACAGGAGGAAGAACCATGGGCAAAGTGACCATGGAGCGCAGGACTCGCGACCACCATGTATCGCGTGCCCTGGCACACACCAGCGCTAAAGGAAGCCCGACAATAATGCAGGCAAGGGTCGAGGCAATACAGGTGCGCAGCGAGAGGGCAAGGGCCTGGGAACTCAGTGCTTGAGAAAATAGATGGGGAAATTGAACCCAATCGATGCGTATGAGAAGCGCAATGAACGGAACAAGAAGAAATAGAACAGCACAGGCTGCGGGGAGTGCGATCCAACGCGGGATCCCCGCATACCTGTGCTTGTTCGTCATGAGATTATTCCGAAAGTACCGTACGTAAAGGAAGGCGATTTCAGCCCTTATCCGAGGAAGTCGGTTCCGAGAAGCCATACTTCTTCAGCACTGCCTGTCCCTTTTCGGAAAGAACGGCATCGATGAACTTCTGCGCGGCTTCCCTGTTCTTCGCAGAAAGGGTCACAGCGATGGGGTACGAGTTTACAACCTCATTCGCGCGGGGAATTTCAACGATCTCGACCTTATCTCCGGCAGCCTTGGCATCGGTTGCGTAAACCAGACCCGCATCTGCTTCGCCGCTCTCAACCTTGGCGCGTACGTCCGTTACCTTCTGTTCTTCAGAAACAGGGTTCAGGGTGACGCCGAGTTTTTCCGCCAACTGCTTGGTCGCGTTACCGCAAGGGACGCCCTGCGCGCAGACAACGAGCTTCTTGCCATCAAGAGAAGAATCAAGACCGGTGATATTGGCAGGATTTCCCTTGGGGACAATCAGTGTCAGGACATTAGATGCAAAGGGCTTCGGCGTATCGACGAGCTTCGCATCGGTTGCCTTAGTCATATTCTTCTGGTCCGCAGAGGCGAAGACATCGGCGGGTGCGCCTTCCTTCATCTGGTCAACCAGGGTGGATGAACCCTGGAAGTTGAAGGTCACCTTGATATTCGGATCACTTTCCTTGAGGACCGTATCAGCAATCTCGGGGAATGCTTTATTGAGCGAAGCAGCCGCGAAAACGTTGAGTTCGACCGGTGCTGCAGCTTCTGTCGAAGCAGATGCCGCGGCCGTTGCAGTTTTCTCTGCAGATGCGCCGTTTCCGCCTGAGCAAGCGGCAAGCGCAAGAAGGCTAACCGCGGCTAGAGCGACGATTTCCTTGGAGTACTTCACAGGTTTCCTCCATTTGGCACCTGAAGAGAAACGTTTGTTGCCTTGATTTGAGCCATGGCGATAGAACCCACTTCGATTCCCAACTCGCGGACGCTTTCGGTCGAAACCAAAGAAACGACACGGTAGGGACCACACTGCAAATCGACTTGGCTCATCACCGGATCGGAGTGAACAGCAATAACCAATCCCTGGAGGTGGTTACGAACAGACTGAGTGCCCTGCCCAAGAGCAAGCTGATGAACATCAGGTTGGCTATTAATCAAAGCCGCGACCGATGCTCCATCGATACGAAGCGGTCCTGAGTTCTCAGCGCTTTCTGCACGAGTCACAAGTCCATCATCAAGCCAGCGACGAACGGTGTCATCACTGACGCCAAGGAGAGTCGCCAGAGTCGAAACTTTGTAATAAGGCATGAATTAATTTTAACGGATTTTGCCGTTTTTTGTAATTAATCGACAAAAATATGCAAATTTCTCCGCAGACGCGGCAAGTCATCGAATAGATTATTCGCCCGAGGCCTTTCGTACCGGGATATCCTCAAAGAAAACCTGGCAACCACAACTATTGCCGAAGGGCACCAGAGTCATACTCATGCCACCATCACTGAGCTCTTCAACAATCTGCCGAATCGCGGCACCGTGCATCCGACACACAATGCCTTGGATCTTATCGTTGCCAATATTGAGGTAGGGGCAGGATTGGATGGACAGACCGCCATCTTCTGCATTTAACGCACGGAAACCGCGCGTTGAAAGGAAAACTCGAAGAAGCGAAAGCAGGGCTTCCTCGTCATCACGGGCGGCATCAAGCGCACCGGAAGAGCGGATGAGATCAACGTACTGTTGCCCCCAATTCCGCCCCATGATGTCAGCGAGCTGTTCGCCGCCGTCCGAAGTTTGAGCCATTGCCGAGGCCGCGGCAAGAAGAAGTTCCGAAGACTGACGTTGAAGACGCGCTGCATCCCCAATGACCGCGATCTCGTAGTACATCGCGGGGCGGCCTCGTCCTTCGGGATTGTGAGTTCGACGTACAACTAAGCCCTGTTCAACAAGGGGGACAAGAGTCTCACGAACCGAGTTCTTATGAATTCCCAAACGATCTGCGATTTCAACAACGGTTGCTTCGCGACCAATATCGGTAAGGGTGTGCAGAACCTTACGCTGCGCCGGGGACGCGGTCGCCAACTGGGTGATCATGTATTCGATGCCGTTCAATCTCTACCCCTTTTCCATAAACAGTCATAAAGTTTGTCAGAATAAGCTTTGTAAGTGTATAAATTACATTTCTACAGAACTAAACTATTCCCCTGTTTAAAATAAATTGATTCATATTTTATAAAATCAATATGTATATATAGTTCCGAAAACAGAAGATATTGCATTGTTTTTACTTTAATTGAAAGCTATTCTTGTCAAACCAGGTTTTACGAAAAGTCTTATTTGTGCCACATTTGTACCAAATTGAACTTTAGTCTATTTGTATATGAAATCTAATTTAGTTAATTTAGATTTAAATTCGGTATATATATTGTTGAATATAGTTCGCCCGAACAAATAGAATGCTTGCAATCGGCAGAAATAACCGGCAACTATTTTATGAAGCTGCTGGTTTTGTTTATTTAATTTTTATAAAGAAGTAATAAAAGTTAAACCGCCTAATATCACTCCCGCTGCATTGGGAATGATGAGGATCCAGTCTTTTTTAGGTTCTTTTGTCCAACCATAGATTACCCAAATTAAACAAGAAACTGCTGCGAATAGTGGTTGGAATGGTTGAGCTTTTTCTCCTTGTAAGTTAGCGATAATTTGTGGAATATATGCAATAAAGACAAGGATCCCAATAAAAGCTCCAATAGATCCGACAAAGCGATTAATTTTTTGTTTAGACATGTAATACCTCCTGGGGTTTTTATATCAGAAAGGAGAATCGACCGGCTTTCACCTCGCCGTTAGTCACAGCTACTCCTTGTCTTGAGGGACTTGGTTGACATTCTAGTGCACGGGCAACAACTAGCTGCCATACGTTTCAAATGCTGGGGCCTGTATGCGCGGTCAGCACATACAGGCCCCAGATCACATCAGCACAGATCAAGCACCCTGATAGGGAGCATCGTCTTCTGGGAAACTCTGAGCCTTGGGACCTGCAGCACCACCTCGAACCGGCGTCCATCCTCGTGCGGGACGAGAAGTAGAAGTCGCTGATCGACGTGAGCGGTACACAACATAGGGGCGCGTCGGATAGGCAATCGGAGCCGAAACGACGTGCACCAGACGGGTGAAAGGCCACGCGGCAAAAAGGATGAAGGCAGCAATGATGTGCAGCTTGAACTGGAGCGGGACATCCGTCATCAGAGAGACATCAGGCTGGAGCGTGAAAATCGAACGGAACCACACTGCGATCGTCTCACGGTAGTTGTATCCACCCGGCTTACCCAAGATCTGCGTCGTCAAAGTCGCCGCAGCTCCCAAGAGGATGGCGCAGGTCA
>CAKAPY010000014.1 GCA_916719935.1 uncultured Actinomyces sp.
TTCTTTCTGCGCATTCGGGATATATCCCTGTTGTCGGTTGTTCTCGCTGCGGAAGGCCTGCTCGTTGCGAATACTGCTCAGGACCGCTCCATTTAGAGGCTGACCATTCAATAGTGTGTTCATGGTGTGAGCGCACAACCGAGAATTGGTCGTGCCTTAAATGCCAGGGGACAAGCCTAAAATGGTGGCGCCTCGGCTCTGAGCGCATCGGTGAAGAAATCGGTCGTTCTTTCCCCCAAATCCCCTTAACTGTCGCTCGGGCGGATGACGAAACGCGCCTGAGTGTGGGTCCCGAAGCTCGAATAGTTGTCGCGACTCCTGGCGTGGAGCCCAAAGCTCAGGATGGCTACGCGGCGGTGATTATCTCCTCGGCTGCAGCGCTTGCCTCGAGGCCTGAGATGTGGGCGCCAGAAGAAGCGTTGCGCAGGTGGCTGAATGCCGGCGCACTGGCCCGTCCTCACGGTCGAATATGGGTCTCTGCCGGGGTTGAACACGCGCTTGCGCAGGCGCTCATTCGATGGAGTCCCGAAGACTACATTCAGCAGCTTCTTGATGAGCGCAAGGTTCTTCGTTTCCCACCAACTGCATCAATCGTTGCAATCGACGGACCTCTTGACCAAGTGAATGCTTTTTGTCAGGATCTCCCCGCAGAGTTGATCGGTATTGTTGATGCGCCTTCGGTTGGAAAGATCGGTCATCGTCCGGATGATCGGCGTGCTCTTATTCGCTGTGCGACAGCTGATTATCCTCAACTCGCACAAGTGCTTCGCGAACGCAATGGTGTGCGTTCGGCTCGTAAACGCTATCCGCTTCGCCTCACCTTGAATCCTCCTGAGCTGTTCTAGACAAGCCGATACACTATGAGCGTGCGTATTGTTTTTGCAGGTACCCCTGAGCCGGCGTTACCGACCCTTGAAGCCCTGATCTCGTCACCGCATGATGTCGTTGGTGTTATTACTCGCCCTCCAGCGAAAAGCGGTCGAGGACGTCATCTAGTGCCATCGCCCATTGCGCTGCGTGCAAGTGAAGCTGGAATCGATCTCTTCGAAACCTCCTCTCTTAAAGGTGACGAGGCCTTAGACCGCATTCGTGCGTGGAATGCTGACATCGCAGTAGTCGTTGCCTATGGTGCTTTGATTCCCCTGCGTGTGCTTGAAGCTCTTCCACATGGTTGGCTCAATCTTCACTTCTCTGATCTTCCTTTCTTCCGCGGTGCAGCTCCCGTGCAGTGGGCAATCCTTTCGGGACTGAGTGAAACTGCATCCAGCGTTTTCCAGCTAGAAGAGGGATTGGATACGGGTCCCGTTTTTTCCCGCCGGAAGGTTGAGATCGCCGATCAGACCAGTGGTGAGCTCCTCGATGAAATGGCGCGTTTAGGCGCTCAGCAAGTTGTTGATGTGGTGAATGCGATTGAAGCTGGTCAAGCTCTTGCACAACCACAAGTCGTTCCTGAGGGTGTGGAACTCAGCTATGCCCGACGCTTGGAGCCCAGTGATGGTGCCATCTCCTTTGATGAGAGCGCCCACCAGACGTGGCTGAGAATCCGCGCAGTGATTCCCAGCCCAGGTGCATATACAGAGTTTCGCGGGCAACGACTCAAGCTAGGTAAGGTTTCTTTGACCGACGTTCCCACCCCTGGCCAAGGCCGTCTCATCGTTTCGAAGAAGAGCGTCCTTGTTGGCTGTACAGACTTCTGTCTTGAGCTTGGTCAGGTTGCTCCCGCCGGTAAGAAATGGATGGATGCAGCTGCATGGGCACGCGGCGCGCGATTGGACAGTGATGCCCGACTCGGTGAAGGGATAGTGCTCTGATGGCAACTCACCGTTATTCCGATGGATATCGTTCCTTCCGCGAAGCAGACCCCGCACGTCAGGTTGCCTACGAGGTCCTCACATTGGTACGCAATGAGGATGCCTACGCGAATCTGGTTCTTCCAAAAGTTCTGAAATCCTTTGAAGGACACGCGCATCTAGATCAACGTGATCGCGCTTTCGCTGTCGAACTCACCTACGGCACCCTACGCGAACAGGGATTCCTTGATTGGGTGATCTCACGAAACTCTTCACGTCCGCTTTCCGATATTGAAGGCGGCATCATTGATATCTTGCGTCTTGGCGTTTATCAGTTGCTGCGCATGCGAGTTCCTGACCATGCCGCGGTTTCTCAAACCGTCGATCTTGCGCGGCAGTATCTCAGTGCCGGTCCAGCAAAGTTCATTAATGCTGTTTTGCGTTCTGTGATCCGTGAAGGTGAAGAGGCAAGGCAGGAAGCTTTGAATGAACTTCCGGAGTCAGAACGCCTAGCGATCGAATACTCCCATCCACAATGGATGGTTGAAGAATATAGTCGTGCCCTCGTAGCCAATGGTTGTTCCAGCGAAGAGATTGCGGAGCTTTTGGCTGCAAACAACCAGGCACCCTACGTTTCTCTTGTCGCACGCCCAAGCCTCATTGAGGTTGATGAACTTGCTGATCAATGTCTTGATTACCTGCACACTCGCATCGCTGATGGCGAGGTATCTCCCTACGCTGTTCTTCTTGAGTCCGGGGATCCTGCCCGTATCCCTGCAATCAGGCAGAGACGAGCGGCTGTTCAGGATGAGGGTTCTCAACTAGCCGGGATTTTGGCAGCTCAAGTCCTTATCGCGGGGAAAGATCAGAACTGGCTCGACCTTTGCGCAGGTCCAGGAGGCAAAGCGGCGCTGGTCGCTTCACTAGGCGTTGAACGAGGCGCTCAACTCATCGCCAACGAGGTGCACTCTCATCGAGCGCGCCTCGTCGAAAAGACCCTCGAACACCTTGAGAACACTGAAGTGGTGTGCTCTGATGGGACACGCTTTGGCGGTGAGGGCACGCGTTGGGCTTTAGAGTCTTTCGACCGAGTGATTATTGATGCGCCGTGCTCTGGCCTTGGATCGATGCGGCGTCGGCCGGAATCGCGCTGGCGCAGAAATCAGGATGACCTCTTGCAGTTGGTTTCCCTTCAGGCGGAACTACTCGATCGAGGAATCGAATTGACCAGGCCTGGGGGAGTGACGGTTTACATCACCTGCTCGCCGGTCGTCGAGGAAACTCTTGATCAGATTTCACGCGTTCTCGCCTCGGGACGTGTCGAACTAGTGGATTTGCGTCCTGTGGCTGCGCAAATTACTCCGAAGCCCCTTAACCTTCCGCAAGCAAAAGGAATCGCTGCTCGTACGATTCAGCTATGGGAACACCGGAACGAAACTGATCTTATGTTTATCGCTGCTCTCAGAAAACTTCCAGTAGCTCAGGAGCTCTCATGACCACGCCGCTCATTTCGCCGTCGATCCTTAATTGCGATATAGCCAGACTTGAGGACGAACTGAAAAAGATTTCCAGTGCCGATATCGCTCATGTCGATGTCATGGATAATCACTTTGTCCCCAACCTCACGTGGGGTCTTCCTGTCGTTGAGGCCTGTGTAAACACTGGTATCTTGCCCATCGATGCTCACCTGATGATTGAAGATCCAGATCGGTGGGCACCTGCGTACGCTGAAGCCGGTTGTGCGTCGGTTACCTTCCATGCCGAGGCAGCTTCCGCGCCGATTCGCACCGCCCGGGAAATTCGACGTCTGGGTGCCCGCGCAGCTCTTGCACTCAAGCCTTCGACAGACATCGCACCCTACGTCGATATTTTGCCGGAGTTCGACATGATCTTGATTATGACGGTTGAACCAGGTTTTGGCGGCCAAAGTTTCCTTGAATCGATGCTTCCAAAGATCCAACGCACACGGGATGCGATTGCCTCCGCATCTTTGGATATCTCGATTCAAGTAGATGGGGGAGTCTCGCGTAAGACTATTGAGCGCGCAGCAGACGCGGGCGCAACAAATTTTGTTGCAGGGTCGGCAATCTTTCGTGCCGACGACGCGTTTGAAGAGATCGCAACACTGCGATCTCTTGCGCAATCGCACATGCACTGAAGATGACACTGGCCTCTGCGCGTGCCAGAATAACTATGTACTTCGGGGTCGGTGTAAGTCCGAGCCGGCGGTGAAAGTCCGCGACCCGCATTATTCGATGCGGTTGAACTGGTGTAATTCCAGTACCGACAGTTAAAGCCTGGATGGGAGAAGTAGTTGAGTGGGCCTAGTGTCTGCTGAGCGGCTGCATAGCTCGAAGTGCGGGAAGGATTACCGTGAGCCGTCGAGCACCTCGCCGCTTCACTGTTATCGCCCCGCTGATTGTCATCGTCTGCTTAGTATTCTTCTGGTGGGCGATCACCGCATTTAGCGGGATTCAAGCGTGGCGTCTTCCTTCGCCGTACGCCGTCCTCGCCCGAGGATACTCCCTTGTTCAACAGCCTTCGCTTTGGCTCGCTTTCGCGCGGACCGGAGTCGAGGCCCTAGTCGGTGGATTCATTGGTGTGTGCGTTGCACTTCCGTTGAGCTACCTGATCTTCCGTTTCCGTACCATCGCCGAGGCTATTGAGCCCCTTTTAGGGACCTCGCAGGCTTTACCCGCCGTTGCCTTGGCACCATTTTTGGTCCTCTGGTTCGGCTACGGGTTGATTCCAATTTCGATGCTCTGTGCATTGATTGCTTTCTTCCCCATTCTCATCTCCTCCCTGGTCGGCTTACGCTCCCTGGATCGCCAAGTATGCGAGGCGGCACAGCTTGACGGGGCAGCCGGGATCACGATGGCAGTCAAAATTGAGATTCCACTTGCATCACCAGCGATTCTTGCCGGCATTCGCAATGGCTTTACTTTGTCGATTACCGGTGCTGTCGTCGGGGAAATGGTGATGGGAGGAAAGGGCCTGGGAATGCTCCTGTCTCAGATGCGCACGAATGTCGATACGGCGGGAATGTTTGTTGTGATCCTCCTCCTGTGTATGCAGGCAGTTGTCATCTACACACTCATGTCCGCATGGGAAAAGCGCTCACGCGCGATGGTTGAAACCGACTAGGTGCGGCATACTATTGGAGAGCATTATGCGTCCTATTGTTCGTGGAATTGCCGGTCTACTTACGGCAGTATTTGTGGTGAGTGGTTGCTCCAGCACCTCATCATCTGACACGACCGTTATTGGTTTGACCTATGTGCCAAATGTTCAATTCTCCGGTGTTTACCTTGCCGAGGATAATGGCGATTACTCCAAGGAAGGAATAAAGGTCGATATCCGTCATCACGGGAATGATGAAGGAGTATTTACCGCTCTTGTGAGCGGGCAAGAACAGCTCGTCCTCGCGACGGGCGACGAGGTAGTCCAGGCCAGATCACAAGGCATGGATGTCATTTCGGTGGGCCAATACTACCGTGAGCAACCCAACGTGATCTTGACCCGAGCCGATACCGGAATCAAGAGCGTCAGTGACTTGAAGGGGAAGAAAGTAGGAATTCCGGGGGAATATGGATCTTCTTGGCTTGCCCTTCAAGCGTACTTAGCCAGTGCTCATATGACGACAGCTGATATCAGTGTTGTATCCATTGGCTATACCCAAGTTTCTGCATTGAATAATAAAGACGTTGATGCAGTTGTGGGCTTTGCAAACAACGATGCTGTTCAGCTTTCAGCTGCTGGCGTCGATACTCGTGTTGTTGACTGTGATTGCACTATTCCTTTAGTTTCAGCTTCCCTGGTTACGACATCGACGTGGGCGAAGGAAAATCCCGAAAAGCTGAAGAAAATCCTTCGCGCAACACAACAGGGGATGACGGCTGCAGTCGAGCATCCAGATCAGGCATTTGCTGCCACTGAGAAGCGTGATACAACCCTGACTGACGATAAGACGCGCTCCACAGCCACCCAGATTCTCAATGCGACGAATCTACTGATTTTGGGAGCGAATTCGAAGGTTTCATTGGAACAAGATCAAAATCGTTGGCAAGAGATGATCAACTTCATGTCATCAATTTCGGGGCTTCTCGAGCATGAAGTCACTCTTGATCAAGTGATGACAAACGATTACATCCCGCAGTCATAGTTTTGCGGCTCTAAGAAAGCGATTCCCTCAGCGTGGACATATTCGGGCTGAGGGAATCATTATTTTCGTAATTCGTATATACCTGTCAAGGAAAGGAATGCTGAGGCGCTTTAGCGGGTAGTCGACATGTGTAGAATCCCCATGCGAAATTACACGTACCTCGTGTCCGCGAGCGCGAAGACCAGCGCAAAAGTCGCGGGCTGAACGAGCCCGCCCGTTAGTGGCATTCGTAATATCGCTTGCCGATAGAAGAATACGCATCGTGTTCTCCGCGTGTATTGGTGAGCAGTGTGTTTAGTAGCTGCAAGGTCTTTCGCGCACTAGGCTAAAGCGTGCATCAATTTCGTCACAAGGAGGGGGCATTGTGGAGAGCAACGATACCAGCGTGCGCATCCTTGACCTGCTCTTTGAACTGACTTATGCGGAACGCGGACGTTCGCGTTCCCAGATTCGTAGACTGACGCATTACCGAAAACTCAGCGACACTGCGTTTGATTCAGCTTTCACTCGCGATAAAGAGACTCTTAAAAAAATCGGTGTTGACATTGAGGTTAAACCGCGTGGAGATGAGCTCATTTACCGCTTATGTCGGTCAGATTCCGAGCTGCTTAAGCTTTCACCCGAAGAAGTTTCGCTGCTCGACCTCGCCTCGACAGCATGGAATGATCCATCAACAACCGAGCTTGCCTCTACAAAATTGCGCGCAAATTCCGTAGCAAATCGCAAGTCTTCGATTGATTTTCATCTTTCGGGCGCTGAACATGTCCTTCCCTTATTCCAAGCGATCACCTCGGCAAGCGTTGTTTCCTTCGCATATAGAAGCTTGAGGGGAACCGATAATCGTGCTGTGGAGCCATGGAATCTCCTTATTTCTGGTTCAGCAATTTATCTTCAGGGCTATGACCTTGACCGAGGCGACGAACGCAGTTTCAGGCTTTCGCGTATTCTGCCTCCGATTGAGGTGCTTGGAGAGCCCGGCGATGCTTATCCCCGTCCTTCTGATCGTCCAACGATCGGTATTTCACGTCCACTTGAGCCGACCTTCTTCGCCAGAGTAGGAAGTGAGGCGTGGAAGAGTGCACTGCGCGACGATAGAGCTACGGGGGCAGGTACGGAGCAGTGGCAACGCTTCCGTGGACATGTTGCGCCTTATAGTTTCTGGACCCATTTCATTTTGTCTCATGCTCACGATATTGTCCCGATCGAGCCGAATGAGTTTGCTTCAGATTTACAGAAAAAACTCCAGAGTGCGCAGTTTCTGAACGGAGGCCAAAATGCCTGAAGAAGCTCCAGTTCAGGTCGCACGGATACTCGCCATGGCCTCGTGGATTATGGATAATCCCGGACAGAATGTACGTCAGATCGCTCAGCACTTCGGCCGCAGTTCACGCCAAGTTCGCCGCGATTTAGAGTACATGGGGCAAATCGGCGACTCGATGATTGATCGGTCCTATGGGCTGGATTGGGATCTTTATGGAACAGAGGGAGTGGTTGTTCTTCGCGGAAGTCAGACCCCTTCTCTTCCCAAACTTACCCCTGCCGAGGCCGCGGCTCTCCTCGTTGCCCTGCGCGCTCTTGCGCCTTACCTCAGTGAGTCCGAGGATGAGGTTTTGCTCAGTGCTGCCGCAAAACTTGCCTCTCGTGCAGGCCACGAGGGGGGAGACACCCGAGGCGGCCGAGAGGTCATTCACCTTGAGCAGGAAAGTTCGAACTCTTCTGAACTACAGGAAGAGATGAACACTCAACGCGTTATTAATTTGCGGTACGCAATCGATGAGAAGCGCGAGGTGTCTTTTGAGTACCTCGGTGTTGATGACTCTTATACTCGTTACGTCTATCCGCGTGGACTCAAACACTTAAGTGCCGGTTGGATTCTTGATGCATGGGATCCGATTCGGGAAGCTCACAGGAGCTATCGCGTAGATCGGATGAATAATCTTGTTATCGGCGAGAAGCATGCGAGGGTATCCATTCCTTCGGAGCCCGATCCCTCAACGTTGACGCTGACTGTCTCTTCTCATGCACGATGGATCTGCGAGGACTTCGAATGTACTTTGATTTCTGAAGATGCGCAGGCGATTACCTGTTCCTTGCCTATTTGGAACGAGAAGTGGATCCTTGCGCTGCTGTGTGACATTTCGGCCGATATTATTGAATGTCCGTCGGAGTGGATGCAGCGCGTCAGTGATTATGCTCAAAGCTCGATGGAGATTTGGGAAGAGGTCAATATGATCAGGAGCGAGGCGTGAGTCCAAAGCGAAAGAGACGCCGCGCGAGTATGGCTGCCGCTGAGCCACAAGAATCTTCTTGGGCACCAGCAGAGGGGATGGCCCGGTTTCGACAGCAGCAAAAGATTGATCGATCTTTTAGAAGCCGCTACGTAGAGGGCTTGAGATTTACTCCTGATGACTTCCAAATCCAAGCAATGGATGCTTTAGAAGCTGGCCACAGTGTGCTAGTAGCAGCACCTACGGGTGCGGGAAAGACAGTTGTGGGTGAATTTGCCGTCGCGCTCTCACTTTCAACTGGTTCACGTGCCTTCTACACAACGCCAATTAAGGCGTTATCGAATCAGAAGTTTACTGATTTTCAGAAGCGCTACGGCGAAGCGCGCGTTGGTCTTTTGACTGGGGACACCTCGATTAATCCTGATGCTCCCATTATCGTCATGACTACTGAGGTCCTGCGCAACATGATTTATATGGGAGCAGACCTCAGCAACTTGAGTCACGTTGTACTGGATGAAGTTCATTATCTAGCCGACCGTTTTCGTGGACCCGTCTGGGAAGAAGTGCTGATCCATCTTCCGCAGCATACAAAGGTCATTGCTCTTTCAGCGACAGTGTCGAACGCCGAAGAATTCGGAGAATGGATAGGACAAGTTCGAGGTTCTTGCGATGTCATTATTTCCGAGACCCGGCCGGTCCCTCTCTTTCAACACATGCTTGTTGATGGAGAGCTCTACGACGTCTACGCGCCATCACGGCGAGGCGCTGGACACTCTCAGCGTTTGAACCCAGAACTGCTCTATGCTTGCTCACCGCAAGGTCGACGCGCTCATCAACGGCGTTTCCGTTCGCGTCCAGCGACTGTTATTACTCTCGATCGTGCGAAGTTGCTTCCCGCAATTGTTTTTATCTTCTCGCGGGCTGGGTGTGAAGATGCTGTTCGTGAAGTGATCGCGTCGGGTGTCACTTTGACGAACCGATCTCAGGCAGAGCAGATCCGGCGTATCGCAGAGGAAGCCACCGCAATGATTCCTCCCGAAGATTATGCAGTTTTAGGTATTGACTCTTGGATTAAAGCTCTGGAACGAGGCATTGCGGCTCACCACGCGGGTTTGCTGCCCCTGATGAAAGAAACCGTTGAAAAGCTGTTCTCAATGGGGCTTATTCGTCTTGTCTATGCGACAGAAACACTCGCGCTGGGAATCAACATGCCTGCGCGTTCGGTGGTCATTGAGTCGCTCCAGAAATGGAATGGCGTCGAACACGTACGCTTATCTGCCGGTGAGTTTACGCAGTTATCTGGACGTGCGGGTCGACGCGGTATTGATATTGAAGGCCACGTAGTTGTCAGCGGACGTAGGGATATCGCCCCCGAGGAAGTTGCCGCTTTGGCCTCGAAACGAACATACCCACTGGTGAGCGCTTTCCATCCGACCTACAACATGGTCGTCAATCTTCTTGCGCATTCGACGCGTAAAGCGACGCGCAAGGTTTTAGAGTCCTCTTTTGCACAATTCCAAGCCGATTCTTCCGTCGTCCATCTCGCCCAAAGCGCACGCGCTTTAGAACGTGAATTGGATTCCCTGGGAGAGGGAGTCGATTGTTCACGTGGGAACGCTCAAGAGTATTTCTCCATGCGTGATCGGCTCGCACGAATGGAGAAAGAAGCCTCACGAGAGCGTAGCCTTCAGCGAAAGCAGCAGGATCAGGAGGTTTTCCGTTCGCTGAAGCCCGGGCAGGTCTTCGACATTGGTACTAAGCGGAAAGCGCATCGTTACCTGCTCTTGGAGATTCAGCACTCCGCCGGCCTTCGCCCGCTGCTTCGTACTCTGGGCGCCGATGCCAGGTTGCATACTCTGAGCGTAGATGACTTTTCGGGTGCACTTGAGCTCGTGGCGCACCTTCGCGTTCCTCCCTCCGAGGCCTTACGACGTCACCGTGGACGTGAGGAATGGGCACAGCGGATCCGGACCCTTCGATCTGAGCACATGGGGGGTAGGAAAGCTCTTAATTCGCTGCCGATTGATGCGGAGATTTCTAAACTTCGCATGGCGATTAAGTCGCATCCCGTACACTCGTGCCCGCATTGCGAGGAACATGCACGTGCCGGTCACACCTGGGCGCGAAAGAATGCTGAGTACGAGAAGCTTCTCAAACGAATCGATGGACGCACGAACTCGGTTGCACAACAGTTTGATCGAGTATGCGAAGTCCTTGATCGCATGGGGTTCCTGAAAAACGATCTTGTGACAGATTCTGGACAACTGCTGCGTCGTATTTTTGGCGATCGTGATCTGATCGTTGTTGAAGCTCTGAGACGTGGTGTGTGGGATCGTCTTTCGGCCCCCGAACTCGCTGCAATTGTTTCGACTTGTGTTTACCAATCTCGAGGCGAAGAATCAGCTGCTGTTGAGCCCTGGATGGCTGCATCAGGCGCCTTGGCGCAGGCGTGGGAAGGAACTCTTGCGCTGTCACAGGCGGTGAACTCAGTGGAGAAGAGCGTTGGGGTTCCTCAATCTCCAGAGCTCGATCCGGGGCTTGCGCAGGCGGTGATGGCATGGGCGAATGGTGCAACTTTGACGACCGCCATCTGGGGGACGTCCCTTCTTGCAGGTGATTTTGTTCGTTGGATTCGGCAGGTAGTCGATCTTCTCGACCAGATTGCCCATGTTGCCTCTGCAGAAACTTCAACGGTTGCTCGTCAGGCGCGTCGACTAATTCTGAGAGGAGTTGTCTCTTGGGAAGGGGAGTAAGCGCAGGCCCTCAGAAAAGGTTAAAACGAGGCCTCAAAGGCACCGCTACTGACCTTATGGTGTGCTTTATTGCCGGCATTGGTCTGTGGGCAGCCTTTCCCGATGTTTCACTTCCTCTTTTGGTCATCCCGTCATTTGCTTTGGTTCTTTCTCGTGTTGATCGGGTCGGCGCATGGCGGGCTTTCGCCTATATGCTGACGTGCGGGATGACTTTCTGGCTATTGCTTATTCCGTGGACTATTCAGGCGACAGGCGGTAGCAAGCTGCCTTGGATTGCTTTGAGTTTTGTGGAAGCGTTTTTCTTCGCTGTGTGGGCGTCACTTGAGAGTGGTCTTATGCGACTCTCGTGGGCGAACTCCGCTGCGGGGCAGGCGTTTGTCACTGCAGTTTCTTGGGTTGGTATAGAACAACTTCGTTCTCATTTTCCGTGGTCGGGCTTCCCGTGGGGAAATTTGGCATACCCACAGGTTGCGACGCCTCTGGGTCGTCTTGCTCCTTGGGGTGGGGAAGTGCTTGTGAGCGCTGTAGTTGTTGTTTGCGCTGTACTCCTACGACGAAGTTTTGATTTTTCACGCGAGGATCAACATTGGTATTCGCGACCTTTGTGCCTCGCATCGGCGTGCGCGATAGTCATTATTCCCATGGCGCTTCCCCTGCATGCCTCTCAGGAAGAAGGATCAATCAAAGTTGCTGCAATCCAGGGAAATATTGAGCTCCCCGCTCTAGAGACTTACGCTCAGATCGGGAAGGTCACTGGAAATCATGCGCGATTGACCAGTGAGCTTGCTCAAACGGGGGAGAAGATCGACCTAGTCGTGTGGGGTGAGTCGTCAACTGATCGCGACCCCAAATATAACCGACTGATAGCAGACCTTATATCTTCATCGGCAAAGGACATCAATGCGCCAATCCTTGTAGGGATTACACGCGTAGAACAGGATCGCCGATACAACTACATGGGTGTCTGGTACCCCGATTCTGGACTGAGCGAATCTTATTACGGGAAACAGATTCCGGTACCTTTTGGGGAATACATTCCGGCAAGATCACTTGTTTCGCGGCTTGCAACCGAGGCAGCTCAGGTAGGAATTGACCTTGAAGCGGTGGAGAATTCATCGCGTTTTGATGTTCAGTTAGAAGACGGTCGCACCGTGCCTCTTGCACTGGGAATCTGCTTCGAGGTGGCTTATGAAGATCTCCTTGCTGAAGGCGTGAACTCTGGTGGTCAAATCATTGTGATTCCCTCCAACAACTACCACTTTGGGACCAGTGCGGAGGGCGCACAACAGGCGCAGATTTCGCAATTTCGAGCGATTGAATTTGCTCGTTCGACTGTCCAAGCATCAACGACTGGAAACTCCGTCCTTGTCAGACCGGATGGAAGCCTTCTTTCTCAAAGCGGACGGATGCAATCAGCAACTCTTACTGGCGACTTGCCTCTTCGAAACTCATTGACATGGGCGGCACATTTTGCCCCGTATTCCGCTAAAATTAGCTGGGTGCTTACTGGAATTCTTCTGGTTGCACTCGTATTTCAAACCATTTCTCGTTCACATAGAAAGCGCCGCTGATGACCGACTCGATGATGTATGAAACCGGCAGGGGAGTGGTGGCGGTTATTCCCACCTATTGCGAGGTTGAGTCTCTGCCCGGCCTTCTCACACGCATTCAGCAGGTGCTCCCGGAGCTCAACATTCTTATTGTTGATGACTCTTCTCCTGATGGAACGGGAGAATGGGTCCAAGAGCGGATGAAAACTGATTCGCGCCTTCATCTGTACACGCGGCCAGCAAAGTCAGGTCTTGCAACTGCATATGTCGAGGGACTCGGACGCGCCCTTGAAATGGATTTCGACTTCCTCATCCAGATGGATGCAGATGCATCGCATCGTCCAGAGGATCTGCCCAAACTACTTGTACGAATGGCAGGACCTGATCGACCTGATATGGTCATTGGTTCGCGGTGGGTTCCGGGTGGAAAAACGAATGGCTGGGCACCCTGGAGGGTTGCGCTGTCGCGTGCAGGCAATGCATATATCAATTTCTGGTTGGGAACTCGAATTAAGGATGCAACAGCGGGCCTGCGTGTTCATCGAGCCTCGTGGCTACGTGAGACCGGCATTCTCCAGCAGGTTTCAACGGTTGGTTTTGGGTTCCAGGTTGAAATGACGACTCTCGCTGAGGCTATGGGGGCAACAATCGTCGAAGTTCCTATTACTTTCGATGAACGAGAACTCGGGGAATCAAAACTATCTGGTGCGATCTTCGTAGAAGAGCTGGTCATGGTGACGAAGAACGGTATTAAGCGCAAATTCTCTTCTCGTCGCTGAAAAATGAGGAAAAATAATGTGTCCCCGCAAAAGTGACGGAGACACATTATGTCAAGTTACGAGGCTGTCGATCAGCCCTTGCGGTAGTGGCCTTCTAGGCGCAGCTTGCCTTCGCGTAGAAGAGTGAGCTGCTCCTGAAGAACGTCGTTAAGCTCTTCAATCGAACGACGCTCAAGAAGCATGTCCCAGTGAGTGCGAGCGGGCTTAGCGGGCTTTTGTTCTTCATCTTCCGTTGCTTCGCCAATAAGCTCAGCCATTTGACCGCATTTGCATTCCCATGTTGCGGGCGGAGTTGCTTCGCTTGCGAAGGGAACTTCAAATTGGTGTCCGTTTGTGCACAAGTACTTTGCTGTGAATCGATCGGCAAAGACGACGCCATCTTCAGATTCCATCGACTTAGCACCGATTTGCATTCCGCGTAACGCGCGATCTGCCACCTTGATCCTCCCGCAGTAATAATCGAATAGTAGAAGTTTAGCCGATAAAGGGATGCGCAGTGTTCTGACTATGCTCTCAGCACATTAATCCCGATCCGATAATGTACATTATGTCAAGTAATGGGAATTTGGAAGAGAGTTCGCAATTCGTAGATGATGTAGCCACTCTCCCATGAATATGCATATGAGATGCCGGCGGTTGAGCAAGTCGAGGCAAAGTGATTAAGAAACTGAACGCTTCATTGCGCGACGAGCTGCAAGTTCGTCAACAAGAACATTTTCTTCAGCTCGCTCGCTAGGAAGCTCAGCCAGAGAACCTTCGAGCTCACGCCAAACGCGACCAACAGCGATTCCAAACACGCCTTGACCGCCTTGGAGAAGGTCAATGACTTCATCCGTCGAGGTGCACTCGTAGACCGATGCCCCATCGCTCATCAAGGTAATGGAGGCAAGGTCATCAACGCCGCGACGGTGAAGTTGAGTGACTGCAGTACGGACCTGCTGAAGAGATACCCCTGCGTCAAGCAGCTTCTTAACGATCTTTAGGACAAGAATATCCTTGAACGAATACAGACGTTGAGATCCTGATCCTTTAGCCGCGCGGACTGAAGGTTGAAGCAAGCCGGTGCGTGCCCAGTAATCGAGCTGACGGTAGGTAATTCCAACTGCCGCACAGGCAACAGGGCCTCGGTAACCAACATCGTCACCGTCGCGCCCCTCCAAAGGGTCGCCAAAGAGCATAGGCTGACGCCCCTGCATGCTACCCAGCGGTTCTGCGCTCACGAATGCTCCTAGGTTTATGGAATGACCGAACTGAAATTAGATTACGAAGTTGAAGCGCCCCGGTCAATGAACGACACGGCGAGCCTTCAAGTTCAAGTTGAAGGTTACACCCCTCCGTCGGTCAATTGCGACAAAGCTACTCGCAACATCTCGTGATGAAGCTGCGCAAACCTCTCCCCTAGCTC
>CAKAPY010000015.1 GCA_916719935.1 uncultured Actinomyces sp.
ACCTGTTGGCCTTGGAAGAACTCGAGGATGCACGCGATCTCGCAGCCTTCCGCGAGGCGGTACGCAACGACGACGGGCAGCGCGTCAGCCTGGACGACCTGCGCGCTGAGCTCAACGACTAGCGATATACCGCGTCGAATTCACCTCAGCGGCGGCGCGACAGGTACGCAAGCTGGATCGACCGGTGCGCGCCCGCTTGCTGGATGCCATCGAATCGCTCGCCACTTCTCCTCGCCCCGACGGAGTCAAGAAGCTCGCGAGCACGGAGAACGCGTGGCGCATCCGCGTCGGCGACTACCGGATCATCTACTCAATCGAGGACGACGTCCTGGTCGTGACGGTCGTGCGCGTCGCACACCGCCGCGAGGTCTACCGCTCGTAGCGTTACTTGCCTTCGAGGAGCTGGATTGGCGGGCGCGGGGCCTGCATCGAGTTAATCGGGGCCTCAGTATCCGCGTAACCGAGCGCAAAACCCGTGATAAGCCGGTAGCCCTCGGGGATCTCAAACTCAGCTTCGACGGGCTCGCGCCAGATGGCGAGGAAGCCGATCGGACAGGAGTCGACGCCACGCGACTTCGCGGACAGGAACAGGGTCTGGAGCATGAGGCCAGCGTCCATGGCGCTCCACGGGAGCATGTCCTCGTGGACGAAGACGAAACCCATGACGGGCGCGTCGAAGGCCGTGACGTTGCGGCGGGCAACACGGTTGCGCCCCTCGATGTCGGCGCGCTCGATGCCGTGGATGCCGTAGAGGAGCTTTGCGACCTCGATCTGGGCGGGGCGAACCTCGTCCGGGTAGCGCTTGCGCACCGGGAAATCACCGTCTGCCACGGGGATTTCAACGGTGGGATCCTCGGCCTTGCGGGCATGGGCCTCGATCTCCTCGTCGAAGAGGCGGCCGTAGTGCTCATGCAGACGCTGGGCGCGCTCACCCGTGGCAAGGGCGACGCGGAATGCGCGTGTGTTGGACCAGGACGGTGCGGTCGTCGCGTCGGCGAGGATCGCGTCGAGGACCTCGGCGGGGATCTCCCGGTCCGTAAAGGCGCGCGTCGAGCGGCGCGAGGCGGTCAGGGTGGAAAAGCCGTTCGTCTGCGCGGTGACTGTCATGCACCCAGGTTAACCCCGCCTCGTCCCCCGATCCACCCGGCCCACCCACCGGACGGCTTCCGGACGAGCTACCGGGCCAGGGCTTGCTCGAAGGCCACCACGTCCTCCTCGGGAGTTCCCCACGACGTGCAGAAACGCGCGAGCAGGCGACCATCGGGCAGTGTCTCCCAAATGCCATAACGGACCTTTCGAGACAAGCGCTCATGTCCTGCCTGATCGAGGGCAACGAAGGTCAAGTTCGTTGGGGAATCCATGGTGACGACGTAGCCCGCGCGGATCAGGGCTTCGCGAATTCGCCGCGTTGATTCAACTCCCGGTTGGCCAATCGTCGAATACAGATCATCCTCAAACAGGGCCTCGAACTGGACACCCAAGAGACGCCCCTTCGCAAGCAGCGCGCCATGCTGCTTCATCTGCGTGACGAATTGGCGGATCGAGCCACCTTCAGGAATCACCACGGCCTCGCCAAAAAGTGTGCCGCACTTGGTGCCGCCGATGTAGAAAACATCGGATAGCCGCGCCAAGTCAGCCATTGAGACATCATTTGCCGGTGAGGTCAGGGCATAGGCCAAACGCGCACCATCAACGAAAAGCTTGAGGCCGTGCTCGCGACATACAGCGGAGAGTTCTTCCAGTTCTTTGAGGGAATACAGCGTTCCGTATTCGGTGGGCTGCGAGATATAGACCAATGCGGGGGCGATCATGTGGTCGCGCGCACCATCGCCTTCCCACGCTGAATAAATGCGCTTAACATCGGCCGCATTGATTTTTCCGTCTTTCGCGGGGATATCAAGGATCTTGTGACCACCGCGTTCAACGATGCCGGCCTCGTGCATGTTGATGTGTCCGGTGTGGGGAGCAATGACTCCCTGCCAGGGCAGCAAAATCGCGTCGATGATCGTGGCATTTGTTTGCGTTCCACCGACCAGGAAATGAACATCCGCTTTGGGCGCGTTGCAAGCCTTTCGAATCAGGTCGCGTGCACGCTCACAGTGCTCGTCGGTACCGTAACCACTGGATTGCTCCATATTGGTGGCGACCAAGGCGTCCAATACTTTTTGGTGCGCGCCTTCTTGATAGTCACTGGAGAAATTCGGGATTACAGCTGCACTGGTCATTGCACAATTATTGCACGCTTTTTACCTTAGGAATAACACGCCGAGCACACACCACACCTATCATGGTGAAAAGGTAATGACGCCGCCAGACCGCTAAAGGACACTACTCATGCCACATGACAACAGTCCGCATCCCGCTTCGATCAACCGCGATTCCAAAGACTACTGGAACAAACGCGCGGCGACTTTTACCCGTTACGCGACCGAAGACTACGAACGCTGGCTTATGGATTTGCTCTCCCCCGCGATGGGCGAGACGATCTTGGACATGGGTTGCGCGACGGGCACACTTGCGCTTCCCCTTGCGAGGGCCGGCCACCACGTCCACGCCTGCGACTTTGCCGAGGCCATGCTGGCTATCCTCGACCAGCGCGCCGCCGCCGAAAATCTTCCTATCACCTCACATCTGCTTGCCTGGGATGAGGACTGGAGCCAGGCCGGTTTGGGAGAGAACAGCGTCGACTGCGCTTTCGCCTCACGCTCCCTGATGAGCGATCACACTCTCAGCCGCATCTCAAAGCTTGACGCCACAGCGAGAGTCAAAGCCGCAGTAGTCGTCCCGAATAGCCTTCCGCCATCGTCGGATCCCAGGCTCTTGACCTACCTGGGTCGCAAAGCGAAGCACCCCAGTACCGTCTGCGAGGTCTTGCGCGCGCTGCGTTACCTCGGCCGCATTCCAGTCACTGCAACGACGAACACCTATCGGCCGATGCGCTTCAATTCCTTTGACGAGGCCAGGACTGACCTGCGTCGTTTGGCACGCCCTGAGCCTTTCACTGCGCGTGAGCAACGTTTGTTCGATGCCTATGCACGCGATCATTTCGTTGAGGTTCCAGCGGTGCAGCCAGCGAAGGGTCTTTCTAACGATCACAGCGATTCGCCTGAGACACAGTGGGTTTTGAATTACCTGCTCCCCGTTGTCTGGACCTTCATTGGCTGGCGCACTGACGGAAGCGCGTGGGAGTAACAAGCGGGAATAAAGATTTCCCCGAAGACCGATCGGCCTCCGGGGATATAAAGCACACAGAAAACTCACCCCATAATCTGCGCGACAAGCTTTTGCAGATCCGGAATGACGGTCTGGTTAAACCAGGGGTTCTTCTTCATCCAGATTTGGTTACGAGGCGATGGGTGGACGAGCGGGAAGAACTCCGGCAGGTAGTCGCGGTAGTCCTTGACGACCTGCGTGAGCGAGGCAGAGGACTTGAGCTGCAGATAGCGCTTCGTCGCGTAGGAGCCGACCAAGAGAGTGAGCTTCAGATCGGGCATGAGCTCGAGCAGGCGCGGGTGCCACTTGTCGGCGAAGTCCTTACGCGGGGGCAGATCGCCGCTCTTTCCGGTGCCGGGGAAGTAGAAGTCCATGGGGACAATGGCCAGTTTCCCTGAGTTGTAGAAGGTATCGCGGTCAATCCCCATCCACTCACGCAGACGGTCACCACTGCGGTCGTTCCAGACGATGCCGCTTTCTTCGGCGACGCGGCCGGGAGCTTGGCCGACGATCATGATCCGACATTCGGGCCCTGCGAAGAAGAGCGGGTCGATCCCACGCTTCGTGAATGAGGCATTTTCCGGGTCCTTCCGGATTTCCTCTGCGATTGCTTTGAACTTCGGATCAGTAATCTCTGGAGTCATATTTTCACTCTAGACCCGTTTCTATTCAGCCGCAGCGACCTCAACGAAGCTTGGTTCATTAATTCGACGGCCGCTTCCACGTTCCCAAGATGTCAGTGTTGACAATCCCAATAGCGCTCATCAAGGCCAGTGCGGTAACCGGACCAACGAAGACGAAGCCTCGGCGTTTGAGTTCGAGTGAGAGAGCGCGAGATTCTTCCGTTTGCGCGGGTACGTCCCCCGCTTTTTCGGGCCGAGGCTGCTGGCTGGGTTGGAAAAGCCAAACGAGTTCACCCAAGTGTCGCGGGTAGGATTGCCCAGGCCGTAGCAAGTGCGCAAGCGGCGCTTCCTCCATCCACCCCGCGCGGTGCGCGTCGGCCTCGACAGCAAGAGCAGCGCGAAGCGCGATGACTGCCTGCGCGTTGGTGATAGCCGCGTCGATCTTCCGCTTATTCCGTACGATGCCCGCGTCCTGCATTAAACGCTCGCGATCCTTGTCGGTGAAGGCGGCGACGGCCTCGGGAATGAAGGAAGCGAAGGCATTGCGGAAGGCTTGCCGTTTCTTGAGGATCGTCGACCATGAGAGGCCGGATTGGAAGCTCTCAAGAACGAGGCGCTCGAAGACGCCTTGCTCGGAGGTAACCGCTTTCCCCCACTCGGTGTCGTAGTAGCCACGCAAGAGCGGGTCAGTGGCCGCCCAGCTCGGGCGGACGAGGCCGTCTTCGCAGGCAACGAGGCCTTCGGGAAGATTCACGGTCACCTCCTCAGGCAGTGCAGATTATGCCCTCGGCTGGCGTTCAGCCCACTCCTGCAGGCTCACGCGGGGACCCGTGAAGAAGGGGGTATCCTCGCGCACATACAAGCGAGCCTCGGTGTAGCGCTGGGCATGCATGACGCCCTCAAGGCGGTCCAGCGAATCGGCCTCGAAAGCCAAAACCCACTCGTAGTCAGAGAAACCAAAAGCTGACAGGGTCGAGCCCTTGACATCGGGGTACTGCGAGAAGCCGTTGCGCCCGTGCTCGGCCATGATCCGCGAGCGCTCTTCGGGGGCCTTCAAGTACCAGTCATAGGAGCGCACGAAGGGGTAAACCATTGCCCAGTCACGCGGCGCAACCCCGCCAAAGCATGCAGGAATATGGCGCTTGTTGAACTCGGCGGGGGTGTGCAGCCCCATACAGGACCACACAGGCTCCAAATACTTCCCCAGCGCACTGGCGCGCAGGCGATGGTAGGCGTCTTGCAGGACCTCGGGGTCATCATCAAGCCACCACACCATCAGGTCGGCCTCGGCGCGGAAGCCAGAGACGTCGTAGAAGCCGCGAATTTCTGCGCCCGTGCTCTTCACGTAGTCGAGGGATTCAGCAACAATATGGGCGCGCTCGCTATCGTCAGCTGGCAAGGACTCACCCAATGCAAACACTGAATACAGTGCGTAGTGCTGCTTGCCGTTGACCTCATCTAAGTCAATATCGGTCCGGTCGCGCGGGTCGGGAACGTAGGAGTGTGCTGCGTGGTGGTGCGGAGCATGCTCGGCAACATGTTCGGGCGCGGCCTCTAAGTGACCGGTGTGTTCGGTGTTTTCAGCGGGCTGTGCCGCACGACGGTTCAAGAACGCCATTGATTCCTCCTGTTGTATGGCGGATTGACCGGCGACTCGAGCAGGGCCGTCGGAAGAAAGTGGGGCATGCGAGCCTGCATGCTGAGCGCCCGTTTCGGCAGAGTTTTGGGAATGCGTTGGCCGGGCCTGTGCCAGACAGCAATCCGCCGGACACGCCGTATGGAAAGGTCCCGTGCCCGTCACGGTCATGCGGAAAGGATTTTCACCTCGCGCTTGTACCGCACGCTCTTCCAGCACGTCCACCAGCGAAGAGATAAACGCGGGGTCCGTCGAGATTGTTTCGGCGCGCTTGTAAGCAATTCCAAGCTCCGCGGCGGTTTCCTTCGCCTCGGTATCCAGGTCGTAGACAACCTCCATGTGGTCGCAGATGAAGCCGATAGGAACGACAACTACGCCGCTTGGCTTTTCACTTCCCGAGGCCAGGTTTGCTTCCCCTGCGCTCTGGCTTTCCGGGTCGATCAGTTCGCGGAGGAAAACGTTGATATCGGGCTCCAGCCAGCGCGCTTGCGGCGGACCCGAGCGCGAACAAAACGCTAGGTCATATCCCAGATCCTCACGTCCCAAAACACGGCGCACTTCCGGCATGATCGCTTGAATGAGCGCATGATGCTGAGCAACGTAACTAATTTCGGAAGCGGGGGTACCTAGGGGTGAGGTTTCTTCGCCCTCACACTCAGCGCCACCGGCCTCGGAATCAGGGCGGCCCTCGGAAGTGGGGGAAGAAGAAACGGCAGAAGGGAAGGGGAAGGGCGAGGACCCTTCTTCCATGCTCACGGGGATGGAGTGGGTGACGAAAACCAGTCGAATAGCAGCGGGGTCAGCTCCGCCCTCGACCAAGGCCGACCATGCGCGCCGGATCGAGGCAATTTCAGCACTGGCCATGCCGGGCGTCGAATAGTAGGGGCGTACTTTATCCACAACGATCTCGGCGTTCGGGTTGTCCGCACTGTCCTCTGCGCCAAGGAGGATACTCCCCCACTTTTCACTGAGGGAGCGCGCGGCCTCGGCAAGATCTTCGCGGTACTGACGGCACCCCGAATACGAGGCATAGGCGGATGTCGGCAGCACAAGGATGCGTCGCGCACCGGCTTGGGCGAGTTCGTCCAGGCCCTCGGTGACGAAGGGATGCCAGTTGCGGTTTCCCCAGCCGACAGGGATGTCATATCCACGACGCGAGAGCTCTGCGGATAAGTCAGCAATCAGGCGCTGATTACAGGCATTAATGGGCGAAACGCCACCGAAACGCTCATAGTGCTTCGAGACTTGAAGAAGGCGTTCGTCGGGGATTCCGCGGCCACGCGTTGCGTTGCGCATGAACGGGAGGACATCCTCCATGCCGTTGGGGCCACCATAGGACAGCAGCATAATTGCGTCGTAGGGTTCCAATCCCGGCACTGTGAGGCCTCCTTCACGGGTAACACGGCAAGTTTAGGACCGCACGCCCTCCCCTCGCAGCGACAAAGTGTCAGAAAAACGCCAGATCACGCCATTTTTGTGCTCATAAAGCCAGACGAGTTCACCCAAGTGTCGCGGGTAGGATTGCCCAGGCCTTCGGGAAGATTCACGGTCACTTCCTCGTACAGTGCGGCTAGTTCGTCTTGGTGTTTGTCAGGTGAGGGCCGATGTAGCCAATGTAGACCTTGTGGGTATGTCGAGTATCGGCGTAATAATGCATACGCGGGTCATTCGTATCCCTATGGCTCGTTTTGAAATGGGCAAACATTTCAATTTCGCCTCGCGGATCAACCTCAGTAGGGACAGGGAAGGTCCTTTCTTTGCGCATTTTTCCATTATTTTGGACCGTTTCGCTCTCAGTAGGAGAATGGCGCTTCTGCGACTCTACTCTGTATTGCCCACGACTTTCCGCTAGATACTCATGCACAGATCCACGAAACCCTATTTCTTTGCGTGCGCGCATATAATCACGCAAGACAAGGATGAACTTCCAAAAGTCGGCTGCGTAACGCGAATTTCCGCTCATGTCGTCTAAATCGAGTATCGCGTCACACATTCGATCCGGATCACAAAATACGACATATTCTCGCACTTCCGGATGCATTCCATCTGCAGTCATCCAATCGAAAAGCGTTGCCATATCAACCGGGGCTGTACCCAGTTGTTCCTCCACATAGTCGTACCCCTGAAGTCCGGTTTGGGGATTTCTAAGCTGATATTCAAGTCGCCGTACTTTATTCTCTAGTTCTTGATATTTCGCTCGCTCCTCTTTACGATCTTCTTCTTGTTCCTCAATCTTTTCCTCGAGCTCAGCGACTCGTTCTGCTGCTTCGCTACCTTCTTCGGCCTGCTCAAAAAGAGCCTCATACGCATCGATTTCCTTCTGAAGCCTGTTCTTTTCCCCCTGAAAATCCTGAGTGAGCTTACTTATTTTCTGCGCCAAGTCGTTATAGCGCTCATCAATGACATTCAACCCAGCCGATAGGGCTTCAACACCATCACTCATATCGTCATGAGTCCTTGGATCAAACATTGGAGCGAAACGCCGAATCAGCTCTATGAGCGGAGCTGCCCACTGAGGACGTCCGCTTCTATCTGAACGTTGAATATCAGAAGCCACTTGCGGAGTGCGTAATGCTGCCGCTTGCTCGTGAGGCTTGGAGGCTGTTCCCTTCGTCTTCTTGCGTGCGAGCACCGCCTGCACCGTATCCTCCACAGTCTTAACTGCAGGCACTTCCGCCTCTTCAGTCGCATCGGTTCTCACTTCCGGCGACAACGCTAGGCGGAAAGTCGGAACTTCCAGTCTTTGTTTGCTCAGCACATCTTGGGCGCTTTTCAGCTCCCCATCAAGGCCCTTCTCCCAGATATACGAACACGGAGTTCGGGCAATAATGCGCGATAGCTCGGGGCGGAATTTCTTCGTCTGTCCATCGAGGCCGTGATACAGCGTTGATGACGTCAAAATCCTGTGGCGTTTTGGATCAGTTTCATCCTTCAAGTTAACTTTTGGAAGATACGTCCGAAGGCACCCTTGTTCGAGCTTCAGGTCTCCAACTTGCTGACAGAAATAGTCATAAACTTCTGGCTTCAGCAAGAAATATGACGCACATCCACAGGAATCATCAGTCAGTGTATTTAGAACCTCGCCCCATTGACGATGAGCTTGGCAATCATTCTCATCTGAAATCGGTGCTGCGACGACGATAGCAACCCGTCGCTGCTGGTTAAAGATCCAATCTATTAATTGATCAACCTCTTCCTCATAGACGATATCCCGAACGCGGTCAGAGATAGAGACCCCGCTCTCATGAACGTCATAGCTTTTAACAAGATCCACCACCAGATTTGGACGTCGTGCGGGTTCTTCAAAGGAGGCAGGAGGAATTACCTCAACCCAAATCACTTGGTGATATCTGGATTCTTTCGTTGCCGTCATGGAATACATGCGCGTCGTCCAGCGACCGTTCCCGTCTGAGGTATTAACGACTTCCAATAATTGCCGGTGATAATGACGGTCCCTACTGGATTCACGTAGCCGTGTCACCGTTACTTCTTCACTTCCCCCTTTGGGGGGACGCAATCGTAATTCTCCGAATCGATAGATTCCGTCATCGTCGAATTCAATGCTTCGTTCCCGCTCTGGAGGCAGGTACTTGTCATTCACCCATTTATGAAACAACTGATACGAAACTTCTAGTGCGTCTTCTTTTTCCGGCAGTTCCAGAATCGCTCGGTATCCTCGCGCCATTGTTATCCCTCATTCGTCGTTGATTGGTGGATATGGTCGATAGGTTACAGTGCCGCCCAGGCATTTTGAGTCAGTTTTACGGGAAATTCGCAGCGAACTTTTCCAAGAGTAACCAAGTCCAGCATCGACGCTCACACGTACCGTGTTGAACCAAAAAGAACAGTCAGGAACTGCAAGGAACAGCAATTCCGAGGAAATTATAGTTAGTCACTGCCAGCAGGTACTAACCACTCAGGCACCATGCATCGACACATGAGCACGTACCATTTTCGGCATAATGAGACGATAACTGGCATGGGAGGACTCATGGACATTCGCGATCGCTACCGTGGCGCGCTCATTGGCGAGGCCGCCGGAGACACATTGGGCTATACCGTTGAGTTCCTCCGCGAACCACAGATTTTTCAGCGCTTTGGCCCGGCTGGAATTACTGATTATGTCCTTGATGAGCAGGGAGTTGCGCGTTTTTCTGATGACACGCAGATGACCCTCTACACCGCGGAAGGTTTACTTCTTGCACATACCCGCGGGGCCTTGCGCGGGATTATGGCGCCCATCCGCGACTACATGTCCTTCATGTATCAGGATTGGTACCGGACACAAACCAAGGAATTCAGCGAACGCAGGCCCTGCGCTTGGATCACTGGATTCCCCGAGCTTTTTGCGCGGCGAGCACCCGGCACGACCTGCATGACGGCATGCGCCGCGGGAGCTAACGGAACCCTCGAATCCCCGATCAACGATTCAAAGGGCTGTGGCGGGATCATGCGCGTTGCGCCGGTCGGCCTCTTTTACTCAAAGCGTTTTTCGAACATGACTCGCCACATGACCTACGCCGATATCCAGCTCCAGGGCGCAGAAATTGCGGCCCTCACTCACGGGCACGAGCTGGGGTGGCTTCCCGCGGGAGCCTTCGCGCAGATCGTGTCGATGATCGTCCACGAGGATTCTCCCCTTCCCGAGGCCGTCGCCGCCGCGAGCGCCACCCTTCCCGAAGCTTTCCCCGAGGCACGGATGGTCGGGGCTTTGCAGGAAATTATGGAGCGCGCGGTTTCACTGGCTTCTTCTGGGCTCAGTGACCTGGACGCGATTCATGAGCTTGGCGAGGGCTGGGTTGCAGAAGAGACCCTAGCGATTGGTCTGCTGTGCGCACTGCGCCATCAAGGTGACTTTGCGGGGGCAATCGCCGCGGCCTCGAACCACAACGGCGACAGCGATTCTACGGCCGCGCTCGCGGGGACAATCATTGGAGCGCAGATTGGATACGAGGCGATTCCGCGTCGCTTTGTTGAGCCTCTTGAATTGCACGAGGCCATTATTGAGATTGCCGATGACCTATCGACAGGCTGCGGCCACCTCAGTGAGTTCATTCCCGTTGATCCCGCATGGGCACACAAGTACATCCACCACGACTACGTTCAGTGGAGGCGTGAGCAGGGCGTTCAATAGAAAGAACCGGCCCCAGAGCCCCCACAAAGAAGGCACCAGAACCGGTTACGGCGTTTAAAAACGCTAGAAGGTTTCACACTTCAACAGCGGTGCCCGTGGCGATTGCCGCGAGCATTCCATTGTCAGATCCGGCGGTGAAGTAGTCGACGTGCACGCCGACTACCGCGTTCGCACCCATTGCCTGCGCACGCTGGCACATCTCATTGATAGCAGTTTGTGAGGCCTCGAAGAGTTCCTCTTCATAGTTCGAGGACCGCCCTCCAAAGAGGTTCGACAAGCCTGCACCAATGTCTTTAAAGAGGTTCACACCCGCGAACGTCTCTCCGGTAACAATTCCGTAGTAACGCTTAATGGGCGCACCTTCAAGGGTTGGGGTCGTGACAGCAATCATGGCAACTCCTTTGTCCAGTTGGTGCCTCAATCCTATCCGCCTGTAGCGAAGGCGCATTCGCACCGCCACAGCCTCGGACCTAAAATCGACTATATGAGGTCAACACGCATGAACAACACGGAACTTTATCGATGAGCACTCCGACCTCACCCACCCCCAAAACCGCAGAAGTGCCGGCGCGCCAGCCACGGCCTCGTGACCGCAGACGAACAATCGCGCTTGCCGTGGGCACCTTAGTGGCGGCAACCGGCTTGGTCAGCGCAGCAGGATACGAGGCCTACCGCGCCTCGGCCCCCTCCCCCGAAGTTACTCACCACGAGAAGGCGGACGGGACAACGGTGATCATTCCTGCGGCCTCGGAGAATCCGATTCCTCTGCACGGGCGGATCGACACCGTGGATTATCAGCAGGAATATCAGGGCATGACCTATAAGAAGCAGGCGCTGGTGTACGTTCCGGCGACATACGTACAGGGAGTGCCGGCCAATATCGCGTACCTGACTCACGGATGGATGAGTAGCGCGGAGGAGATGGCCGATGAGGTCTCGCCGGCGATTGATGACCTGGAGCGCAGTGGTGCGCTCTCCCCGACGATCGTTGTTTTTGCGACGTATTACCCTGATCGCTCTTTCGTGAATGACGATTTTGAAACGGATTATTCGCTCAACCGCTTCTTTGCGACCAGTGAGATTAATACTTTGATCGACACGATCGAGTCGCATTACTCGACCTACGCGGACGGCGACACCACAGATGAATCCTTAAAAGCTAGCCGTACGCACCGGGCTTTCGGCGGTTTTTCCATGGGCGGGATTACGGCCTGGGATGTTTTCGCTCTGAACCCGGATTATTTCTACGGCTATATGCCAATGGCCGGGGAATCATGGATTGGCCGCGATCATGACGCACCCCTCCCCCAGATTGCCGACGAAGTAACTCTGGGAGTGCGCAGCCGCGACATGGGACCGCAGGATTTCCGCATTATCGCCAGCGTCGGTTCAGACGATCCAGCGCTCGACGACATGAATCCGCAGCTCGGCGAGTTTTACCGCAGGTATCCGACGCTGATGACGCCTCAGAGCCTGCAGGTGTGGATCGACGAGGACGGGACACACTCCCTAGCCTCGGTTTCGCACCAACTCAGCCACGCCCTGCCGTTACTTTTCCCGCATCAGTAGGGCATTCCCCTCAGTTTTTCGGACCGCATTGCGCCCACAAGTTAACAGTGTTAACCTCTATCTCGACACATAGTTAACACTGTTAACCGATGGGAGAATAAGCGTGTCACAACCACACTCGCCCACCCTCGAAGCTCAGGGAATTTACAAGAGCTACGGCACCCATAAAGTCCTGAGCGGAGTCGACCTTCGCGTCGAGCCCGGGCAGATCCTTGGATTACTCGGACGAAATGGCGCTGGAAAGTCCACGCTCATCACTATTCTGTGCGCCCTGCGCAAAGCAGACGCCGGCAGCGTCCACATCTGCGGCAAGAATCCCGCAACGCACAACATCGGCCAGCTACTCGGATATGCGCCGCAGGATCTCGGCATCTACCCAGACCTGAGCGTTGCCCAGAATCTCACCGCCTTCGGAGAGCTACACGGGCTTGGCCGCCACGAAGCCGCCCAGCGCGCCGGCGAAGTTATGGACCTGCTTGGCTTGAGCGAAAAACGAGGCCAACGCGCCTCGCACCTCTCGGGTGGCCAACAGCGCAGGCTTCACGCGGGCATGGCGATCATGCACAAGCCTCGACTGATCTTCATGGACGAACCCACGGTTGGCGCGGATGTTGAAGCGCGCAGCCAGATCCTGAGCGCGGTCCGTCAACTGGCCGAGGAAGGCGCGGCCGTCGTCTACACCTCGCACTATCTGGCGGAGTTTGAGGAGCTTGGCTCTGATATCGCAATCCTGGGTGGGGGACGCATTGTTGCCCGCGGAAGCCTTGAGGAAATCATTTCCTCTCACGGCAGCGCCGAGGTCACGCTCACCTTCGACCGCCCTGCTCCCCCGCTTGAGGGGTGGAGCGCCGACGGAAACGTTCTTCGCCGCACCGGAGACGAAACCGACCCGGGCGCACGTATTGGCGAAGCTTTGGCATCACCAGCTTTGGCGGGAGCGCGCCTCGTCGACGTAAAGATCGATCAGCCCAGCCTGCATAACGCATACCTGCACATCATTGAGGAGAGTGACCATGTCGCAGCTTAAGCAAGTTTGGGCAATGACCCGCTTGAATATCCGCCTCCAACTCACCGACCCGGCACCCACGCTGATCCTGACGGTGATCCCGCTTGTCCTGATTCCTTTCATGATGCCGGCGTTCAAGTCGATGCTTCTGGCCGATGGATACACGGGTGCCACCGGCGCCGAACAAGCGGTTCCCTCAATGGCGATTCTGTTTTCTTTCCTCGCCGTCCAGAACATCATTGGCTCGTTTTTCAATGAGCATTCCTGGGGAACGTGGGAGCGCCTCGAGGCCTCCCCCACCTCGCGCGCCTCTATCCTGACGGGCAAGGCCCTGGTTGCCTACATGATGCAGAGCATTCAGATCACGGTCGTGCTCGTTCTCGGTGCAGCGATTTTTGGATATCGTCCAAAGGGCTCTCTTGTTGCACTGATGGTGGTTCTGCTGAGTTTTTCGGCGGTCCTATCGGCCCTAGGTGTTGCAATCGCTTTGTGGTCACACAGTCGCGACGCTGCCCTGTCCATGTCGAACATCGTGGGCATGCTCGCCGCAGGAATCGGCGGGGCATTCTGCACAGTTTCTTCGTTCCCCGATTGGGCACAGCACGCCGCACGCCTCTCCCCGGCCTACTGGGCGAACTCAGCAATCAACAAGGTCAGCTTGGACGGACTTGGTTTCACTGATATCGCCCCACAAATCGGCGCATTATTGGGATTCTTCGCCGCGTTCGCCACACTTGCACTGATAAAGTTTCGGTATCACAAGGAGTAATCCACCCGAGCGGAGAGTCCATGCCATCATCAAAGCCACGCGCGCTGTCTCGAGACATTATCTTGTCTACTGCGCTCGAATTGGTTGATGAGGAGGGGCTCTCCGCTCTATCTCTGCGATCTTTGGGAAAGCGCCTAGGGGTGTCCCAAGCCGCGTTTTACCGCCATATTCCTGATAAGGCTGCTCTACTAGAGGGAATCTCTGAGCAGGTTTGGCGCCTCACTTTCAACTCATTTTTAGCTCGCGTTGAGGGCGGGAAAGTGGACGTACCGGGGCGCTCTGAGTCCACAACTTCGTCCGAGGCGACGCACGACGCACCGGGAGCACCCCAGGCTGCCTCGGCCTCGCCGCTGCTGGCCTACATGCGCGAGTACGCGCACTGCTTGGCCACCACGCTTCGCGCACACCCGGGCACAGTCATGTTGCTACTCACGCACCCGATGTCGACTCCCGAGCAGCTTTCTCAGCTGGCGCGCGTTTTCGTGACACTTGCCCGGCGAGGTTTTACTCCAAACGCGGATATGCTCGGATTGGTCAATGCTGTATCGATCTACACGACGGCTTTCGTTGCCGCCG